>DMDF01000181.1 GCA_003446605.1 Anaerolineaceae bacterium | reverse complement strand
TGATGCAATGCAATACCAATTACACTGCCAGTTTGGAGAATTTCAAATATATCAATTTGAATGTCCTCAAGACCTACGCTACTATGTTCCCTGATGTCGTTTTAGGATTATCCGATCATACTCCCGGGCATGCCACTGTGTTGGGGGCAGTGACTTTGGGCGCACGCGTGATCGAAAAACATTTTACCGATGATAATAATCGTGTCGGTCCGGATCACCTGTTTGCCATGAACCCCCAAACCTGGGCGGAGATGGTGGAGAATACCCGCCAATTGGAGCAAGCGCTGGGTTCTGCAGATAAATTTGTGGCTGAAAATGAACAGGAGACGGTCATCATCCAACGCCGTTGTTTACGGGCAGCGCGCACCATCGAAAAAGGCGAAATTCTCACGCGTGATATGTTGGATGTACTGCGCCCGGCTACTCCAGGTGCCATCCTGCCTGATCAGATCGAGTCTGTATTAGGATCGCGTGCCATAGAGACAATCCCATCCGGGCATGAGCTGCACTGGACCGACCTGGGCAAGTAAAAGGAACTGACCTTTGCGAATATTGTACTGTTCACAGGATTATTGCCCTCACGATCATCGTTTTCTAACTGCCTTATCTGGCAGTGAGCATCAGGTTTTCTGGCTGCGTTTGGAAGATAGTCATCGTATGTTGGAATCACGCCCACTGCCAGCCAGTATCAAGCAGGTGCAATGGCGCGCTGATGATGGCATGGTGCATTGGTGGCGCTATCCACGCTTGAAAGCTCAGTTCCACTCAGCAGTTGATAGAATTCAACCTGATCTGATCCATGCCGGACCCATCCAGCCGGTCAGCATCCTGCCTGCCATGATTGGGTTTCATCCTCTTGTGAGCATGTCATGGGGCTTTGATATGCTGCAAGATGCGGAACGCAATCTAGCTTGGAAGCAAGCCACCAAATACGTGCTGTCACGGTCAGATTGGCTGTTCTGCGATTGCCATACAGTTGAGGAGAAAGCTATCCAGTGGGGTTTTACCCCTCAGCATGTCACCGTCTTCCCGTGGGGAGTTGACCTGCATACTTTCAAACCCTCTCCATCGCCGAAAAAAAAACCGGGAGAACTGACCATTCTGAGCACACGTTCCTGGGAACCGCGATATGGGATGGATGTGGCGCTTAAGGGTTTTGCACTGGCTGTTGAACAAATGCCTGATTTGCGTTTATTGCTGCTGAGCAGTGGTTCGCAGGCTGATTGGATACATCAGTTCGTTCAAGAGCACCATCTTGAAAAGAACGTGGAATTTCGCGGTCAGATCAAGAATGATGAACTGGTTGCGATCTATCATGAAGCGGATGTTTATCTCAGTGCATCGCACATTGATGGGTCATCAGTGGCGTTACTGGAAGCGCTGGCATGCGGAACCCCCGCTTTGGTATCGGATATCCCCTCCAATCTGGAATGGGTGAGAGATGGCGTTGATGGCTGGGTGTTTGAAGATGGAAATGCGCATGACCTGGCATCTACCCTTATCCGCATCGCATCTCAACCTGAGTCTTTACCTGCTATGGCAGTCCATGCCAGGCGAACCGCACAAGAGCGGGCTGATTGGAACAAGAATGTGAGCAGCATGCTTGATGCCTATCAAGTGATAGTGGGAGGGCAATCAAGATGAGAGAACAGCGTGTGGTTGCCATCATCCAGGCACGCATGAGTTCCAGCCGTCTGCCGGGAAAGGTGTTGCGAGATATTCATGGTAAACCCATGTTGGTATGGGTGGTTGAACGAGCCCGCAGAGCACAGTGCTTGACTGAAGTAATGGTTGCTACGACGACTGACCCTGCTGACGATATGATTGAACAGGTATGCCGGCAACTGGGTATTGCTTGTTTCCGTGGAAATGGTTTTGATGTGCTGGATCGCTACTATCAGGCTGCACGTGAAGCAGAAGCGGATGTGATCGTCCGCATCACTGCCGATTGCCCGTTGATCGATCCGGGATTGATAGATGTGGTGGTGGAGCGCTTTTTTGAGAAAAAAGTAGATTTTGCGGCGAACCGTCTACCTCCGCCCTATCAGCGCACTTATCCCATCGGATTGGATGTGGAGGTGGTCTCTTTCACTGCACTGCAACGTGCCTGGCAGCAAGCGACAGAAAAACACGAAAGAGAACATGTCCTCCCTTACCTTTATGAAATTCCCGGTCGTTTCAACATTCTCACTGTTGATTATGAAAGGGATCTAGGATCCTACCGCTGGACGGTGGATACATACCAAGATCTGCAATTTGTGCAGCAGGTCTTTGCCCTGCTTCCTGATCGGGAGAGCTTTACCTGGTTGGATGTGCTCAAGATTGTGCAAGATAACCCTCATTTAAACGAGATCAATGCCGGCATAACGCATAAGACCTTTAAGGATGTGGATGCCCGTGCACAGAAAGATAAAAAGGATAATGCCTGAACCATTCATTACATTCTTTACTGCTCCCAAACCATTTACGAATGCCCATATCAACATTATCCAACGCAATGCTATCCTCTCGTGGAAAAAACTGGGTGATGCCGTTGAAATATTCTTAATGGGAGCTGATGAGGGCATTGACCGCGCAGCAGCAGATTTTGACGTTCGTCATTTTCCACAGGTGCGCTGTAATGAAAGAGGAACTCCGCTCATCAGTTCCATGCTGGAACTGGTTCGTGCGAACAGTCACAGCCCCTTTTTATGTATCATCAACACTGATATTTTGGTTATGCCCGATATACTGCAAACAGTGAAAACAGTCTCGCAGAAAATGGAAAAATTTATATTGGTAGGGCAGCGCTGGGATGTGGAAGTGACATCCTTGTTTGAAGATAGGGATCCGTTTTTTCTACAAATTGAAAGATCTATTCAAGAGAAAGGGCACTTACACCCACCTACGGGAAGCGATTACTTCCTGTTCCCCCGTGTCTGTTTCCCATCCATCCCTGATTTTGCGATTGGCAGAGCCGGTTGGGATAACTGGATGATCTATAAAGCTCGGTATGAAGGGTGGCAGGTCATTGATGCTAGCCATGCTATTACCATTGCCCATCAATCCCACGATTATAGCCATCTTGAGAACGGCAAACCACATTATAGACAACCCGAAACGTACGTGAATGTAGATCTGGCAGGGGGTGAATATGCCATATTTACGTTGCGTGATGCACAAAGAAGGATCGTGGATGGACAAATAAAACATAATCCCATGACATGGAAACGTTTTTGTCGGGCTGTTGAGATCATGCCAACCACGCTGCTCAAGAGTCAGCCCCTGGCAAAGGTCAATTACACTATCTTCCATCCACGGAAAACATATTCGCAATTAAGAGCTGCTTTGAAGAAAAATCTTGTTCAGCCTAAAAAATAGCACTGAGCAACCCGGTTTCTAGTTTTTAATACCTGCACTACAGGTTTCGCCGTAGTCAAATTCTTCTATATTCCAGAGATCGCTGGATGGTTGCCCTGATGGTGAAAGTCCACACAGATCAGAGCGTGCTATGCTGATATCCACATGATAAAAAAGAGGGATCAATGGGATCGAGGTTTCAGGAATCTCCAGGTTTGATGATCCTGAACACTGACTGCTAATCTTCTCATCTTTGGAAATACCGGGGAAAGTGAAATTTCCCGCTTCAGTTGCAACCATGGTACAGGGGAATTCAGCGGTGATTCGTTGGGTAACCAATCTCACATCATAATCCTTATAGATTGGTGTGTTTTCCATTTGATAATAATCTGCTGCCTGGTATGGCTGGATATCCAGCTGGATACCACAATCTTGCAGTGAGAGCTGCAGCAATTCTGCTTCTCTTTCGTAAAAGGGATCATTGAGGATGGGCAAGGAAAGGGTAAGGGCTGTGCCATTCTGGATGGATTCGACTTCATTTGACACGCGTGCTGTCCCTGGATCTCCATCATCATCATGCCATCCCAGTGTTTCCAGTGCCTGTGCAGCTTCATCAGGAGCATACAGATTGTTGGCAGCATCATAGCTGACCGTATAGATGGATTCTGTTGGAAGGGCTATGCCATAATTGAGCTTGCTGTTGAGATAACTGCGGTCAATACATTGCGAGAGGATGGGCTGTAGATCAGTGACCCAACCTTTTTGTGGATTGAGCCATAACCCTTCTAAAATTTCATTGGAGGGGTTATTTACCAAAATGGCAGGGGTTATATAGTAATCCAAAAGATAATCGAACATATCATACTGATCAGAGAAGTCTACCGTGCTATCTACCACATCGCATTGATCCATATAGTGAGTGCTCCCATCAGGGCTCCAATTATATTCAAATATCTCGTAGGGTGCGTAGTCAAAATCCAATGTTGCCAGATTGGTGTCTCCTTGGACTGAGGTGAAGCGAAATTCCAACTCCTCAAAGGCAGGCAATCCTTCTGCGGCACGATAATAGTAAGGATTCCTTTCCAAATAGATCGAATCCGTACCCCATTCTTTGATTCTGTATGCACCCCAACTCAAAGGAGTTTCATTTGCGAAAGGAGCCTGCAATATCTCTGCAACACTGTAATCACCCCATGCATGCAAAGGTAAGGGGTTAAAAAAATAGGGCAGGGGGTTTTGCGAAATTACCCCAGGAAACAGGGAAACGGAAAGGGTTGATTGGTCTATGGCTTTATAATCCGCGATCTGGCGAATGAGGGTTTTATCAATAGGTGTGAGCGGGTCTGAAGCCAATACATAGGAAAAAACTGAATCCTGTGCGGTCAAGGGAGTGCCGTCCGACCATTTCAAGTCATCGAGCAACTGGAAGCTAAGTTTTACTTTATCTACCAAAACAGATTCAGTTCCATCCCATTTTTTTGCACAATCCAGCGTGCTGCAACCGCTCGGGAAGAACTGCACCCCCTTTTCAAGAGGGACTGTATTGCCAGATGTGTCTACAAGCATGTCTCCCTCTATCAGAGCCGTGGATGTGATTTCCAAACCTCCGTTTTCATGGGAGGGAATGCCCTTTAATATGGTTGGGAAAGTTTCACCATCAGATGTGATGGTTGGCAAATCATACATGGCTTGCAGGATATCCCATTCTACCTGTGTGGTGGCTTTGTAAAAAAACAGTGATTCTGGGCTGTAACCCAGACAAACGGTCAATTTGCGGTTTTGTATGGATGTTGTCTGTTCATCGGAAGGTTGTGAGATATCAGTTTGGTCAACTGGAAGGTTTGGTTTGCAGGAACAGATCAGAATGGAGAGAAGAAGAGAGAAAATAAGTGCGGAAATACGCTTTTTATTGCTCATTTTGCGATTATACGATACTTTATTCTTTCTTTACAGAAAAGGTACAATCAAACTATGGTAGCATTAATCCCGCTTTTGGAGTGCTCATGCGTGTTGGTCAAAATCCTGCTAAAAAACTAAAAACTCTTCCGCAACCCCAGCGGGTTACTGTGGCGGTGCTGAACTATATCCCCAATCAGGAGGGTTATTTTTCAGAATCCTTTGCAGTGCTCCAACTATGTTTGGGTAGCATTTTAGAGAATACAGAACATCCATTTGATCTGATGGTTTTCGATAACGGCAGTTGCCCTGAGGTGAAACAATATCTGCTTGAAATGCAGGCATCGGGCAATATTCAATATCTGATATTCTCTGAGAAGAATGTCGGCAAGGGTGGCGCCTGGGAATTTATTTTTAATGCAGCGCCGGGGGAGATTATTGCGTATAGTGATAACGACGCTTTCTTTAAGAACGGGTGGCTGACGGAAAGTTTGAAAATTCTTGAGACGTATCCGAATGTAGGGATGGTTACCGCCAGACCGCTGCGCACGATCCCCGAATTATCCACTGGAACAATTGCATGGGCTGAGAAGAATCCGGATGTCAAACTTGAAGTAGGTGATTTTATCAGTTACGAGGATTATTATGAGTTCTCATCTACGCTGGGATATTCAGAAGAGAAATTAAAACATGAGTATGAAAACAAAATAGATACGCGTTTGACCTATCAGCACATCGAAGCGTTTGTCGGCGCCAATCATTTTCAATTCACAGGTTGGAAGAGAACGTTTCAGCAATGCCTTCCGTTTGATATGGAAAAACCCCTTGGACAGGTGAGACAATTGGATGAGCGCTTGAATGATGCCGGTTATCTGCGGTTAATGATCAACAAACCGCTCATTCAGAATATGAGCAATCGCGTTTCCCAAAATGATCAAAAAACGAATCTGGTATCATCTAAAAAAAGATTTAAACTGCGTAACGTAAATTTTATTAAAAAAACTCTCCTTCGAATCCATGATCGGATCTTTACCCTTTATTATGAACAATAACCTCTCAGCTTTCAACAAAAAAAAGAAATATCGAATTTTTATCAGTGCAGATCATGGTTTAGCCATTGTCTATTTTTTACAAACCTATGTTGTGCCATCCCTTCTCTATGAAGATGTTGAAGTGATTCTTCTTACAGATGATGAACTGGTGGGGAAGATTCAGGACCGATTTGGGCAACCGGGGTTGATCATTGAAGGGTTGCGTTTAAATGCGGTTAAAGACTACTTGAAGACTTACAGACCATCCCGCCAGTGGTGGATCAATTTTTTCCGTCGCGTAGGGGCTTCAAAGAAGATCAATACCGAGGCGTTGGATTCGCATGTACGCCAGGTGGAAGGTGAAGCAACCGGGAAACGTATCTTCTTTGTGGATTTTATTCGCTTTGTGGTAACGATTCTGCGGAATTCGCGGGTTGCACGAAAGTTCCTTGTCAGCCGGCAAAAACGACTGGTGCCCAAACAACCGGGTATTTATGGGGACCTATTCGAAAAATACCAGCCTGATCTGGTTGTAGCCAGTACACCGGCATGGCGCTTGGACCGTTTTCTTGTTCGGGAAGCTGCAAAACGAAATATCCAGACCGTTGCTGTGATCGTGGGATGGGACAATCCGTCCAGTTACAGTTTGAATGGGGGCAAGGTGGATTGGATCACCTGCTGGTCGGAGATCCAAAAAGAGGAATTGGTGCAGGGCTCTGATTGGGACCCCAGCAAGGTGAATATAGGCGGAATTCCATCTTATGATGGGTATTTCCAGGAAAAATGGCTGATGGGGAAAGACCAGTATTTTCAGATACATCATTTGGACCCCACCAGAAAATTGTTGGGGTATGCATGCAGTTTTACGACCTTCTCTCCGAATTATCAAAATATCGAAGCCATTATCGAGTTAATGGATTCTGAAGAATTGATCGAACCCTGCCAGCTTTTAATCCGATTGCACCCCAATCATTTCTTGGATGATCCACTTTTCCGGGCAGAGAAAGACCACATTACGAAATTAGCCGAGCGCAATCCACATGTGCACCTGGTTGAACCGGTGCCGTTGGGCGGAGATTTGGGCTATTATTCGGGGGAAGATATGCCCGAAAAATCGTCTATGATGGCATATTCCGATGTCTTTCTGACAGTATATTCCACCATGGTGGTGGAAGCTTCCATCCACGAAACACCCATCGTAAGTATTTGTTTGGATGTTCCCGATGGGTGGGGTGTGGAAAATCGTTTTTATCTGCCTCTTTCGACCATTGGAAACTGGCCTACTCATAAGCGCTTCATCGATTCAGGCGCAGGTCGGGTTGCGCTAAGCAAAGCGGAATTGAAAGACCATCTGAATATATATTTAAAATGCCCGGAAATCGATTTGGAAAAACAGCGCAAATTCATCAAGGATGAATGCACCTACGTGGATGCCAGTGCGGGTCGCCGAACGGCAGGTTTTCTGTTGTCGTTGATAAGGCAATAATAAGAGGAGAGAATAATATGCCAAGAATTGGGATGAATCCTTCCAGAGGGCAGAGCACCGATTACAAACCGGCGAAGGTGTCTTTGGTTATGCTCACATATATTCCCAATGACGTGGGCTATTTCGAGAAACGTTTTGAAGTCATGCGAGCCAGTCTGGAGAGTTATATTCAAAATACTGGTATGCCACACGACTTGATCGTCTTTGACAACAACAGCAATGAAAAAGTAGTCAACTATCTGAAAGATATGCGCGATAGCGGAAAGATCGATTATCTCATTCTTTCCAGCCGCAATATTGGGAAAATGGGAGCATTGCAGATCGCCTTTAGAGCCGCGCCGGGTGAGATCATCGCCTACAGTGATGACGATGTTTTCTTCATGCCCGGTTGGTTGGAGCGCCATCTGGAAATTCTGGAAACCTATCCAAAAGTGGGTATGGTGACAGGTTTGTACATCCGCCCTCACATGAAAGAGGGGATCGGTTCTGTGCTGCGTTTTGCAGAACAGGAGGGCGTACAAGCGCGTAGGGGGGACCTGGTTTCAAAAGACTTGCAACTACATTACATCAATAATACAGGTCGAACCTGGGAACAGTATGAAAAAGAAACCAAAGGTCTTGAAGATATTGTGTTGACCTATAAAGGGGTGGATGCATTGGCATCTGCCGGGCATTATCAATTTGTCACACGTAAGGAAGTGATTCTGCAAGCTTTGCCCGGAATATGGCAGAATCAATTAATGGGAAAGATGAGGGAACTCGATTTACAGGTGGACCTGATGGGTTATTTACGATTATGCACGCATCCCGCCACCATCCGGCTGCTGGGTAATGTGATTGATGGTGAAATGGCACACCAACTTGAACAATTTGGCATTTCCATCAACCCCGATGAGGTAGAACCACAACCAGCCAAGCCGAAAGTACCCATCACTCGTTTCCCCTTGGTCAAACGAGTGGCTTATTTCTTATATAATCGTTTGTTCAAGATTATTAATTCTTGATCGAGATTTCACAACCTATCCGATTTGTATATACTGGTGTAAGAACATGAAATTTTTAGTAGCTGGGCTGGGATCGATTGGACGCAGACACCTTCGCAACCTGGTAACACTGGGTGAGAAGGATGTCATCTTATTTCGTACCCACCAGGCTACCTTATCAGATGCGGACCTGGCAGATTTTCCGGTGGAGACTGATCTGGAAAAAGCATTGGCGTTACAACCAGATGCTGTGATCGTCTCCAATCCCACTTCTTTACATCTACAAGTTGCCATTCCAGCGGCACAGGTTGGCTGTAACTTGCTCTTGGAAAAACCGCTCAGCACAGATTGTGCTGGGTTGGATACATTGCATGAATTGATGGAGAAAAGTCAAAAGCAAGCTTTGGTGGGTTTTCAGTTTCGTTTTCATCCAGCTTTCCAGAAGATCGAAAACTGGCTGCAAGAAGGATTGATCGGTCGTATCATATCTACCAGCGTTTATTGGGGAGAGTATCTACCTGCTTGGCATCCATGGGAAGATTATCGCACTGCATACAGTGCGCGTAAGGATTTGGGAGGTGGCGTGGTGCTGACACTCTGCCATCCCATCGATTATGTACGCTGGTTGCTGGGAGAGGTGCATTCCGTCGCGGCTTTTGTGGGTCATGTCAGTGATTTGGATTTGGAGGTCGAGGATATGGCAGAGATCACTATGAAGCACACCAATGGCGCCATATCGCACATCCACCTGGATTATTACCGCCAGCCCAAACGGCATTCACTGGAGATCACCGGAAGCAAGGGTTCCATAATATGGAATGAAGAAGAGAATATAGCCCGTCTTTTCGCGGCTGATTCTCAGGGGTACTTAACTTTCCAACCTGAGCCATCTTTCGAACGGAATGATCTTTTCCTGGCAGAGATGTACCATTTCCTTTCAATGCTAAAAGACGGAGAACGATCGGTATGCTCTTTGGAAGATGGCATTCGTGTCCAGCATATCCTGTCTGCAATCTACCAAAGCGCTGACCAAGGGCAGCAAGAAGTTATCCTGCTGAAGGGCTAATGGAGTGAATAATGGCGAGTATTGTTGAAAACACCTTTGATCTGACTGATCGTGTCATCCTGGTGACCGGTGCTGCGGGATTGATCGGTTCCCATTTCTGTGAGCTGCTTGCCCGAGCTCATGCCAGAGTGGTTGCCGTGGACCTTGACCGGCACAGAATTGACCAGCTGACGCAAAAGATGCAGGAGAACGATTTGCCCATAGTAGGATTTCAAATGGATATCACCGACCCCAACTCAATTCAGGCGGGTGTGCAAAAAATCGAGCATGAGTTGGGTGGGTTGGATGTGCTGATTCATTGTGCCGCGATGGATCCCAAGTTTGATCGTGAACATAAAGATACCCATAGCGCAACTTTTGAAGATTTCCCGCTCGATGCATGGAAGAATGCGATGGATGTGAACCTGACCGGTGCTTTTTTATGCGTGCAACAAGCGGCAAAGCTGATGCTGAAACAAGGGCACGGAAATATCATTCTGTTCTCGTCAATATATGGGATGGTGGCGCCCGATCAACGGGTTTATGAAAGTGGTTCATTCAAACCGCCCTATTACAGCGTCTCCAAAGCCGGTATTCTGGGTTTGACCCGCTATATCGCGTCCTATTATGCTGGAAAGAAT
>DMDF01000126.1 GCA_003446605.1 Anaerolineaceae bacterium | reverse complement strand
ATGGTCATAAAATAGCGTTTCATATCCGGATGAGTGATGGTAATCGGTCCTCCTTTGGCAATTTGACGCTTGAATAAGGGCACCACACTACCCCGACTGCCCAGAACGTTTCCAAAACGTACCACCGAATACGGTTTCCCAGAACTTTTGGCGCTATCAATGGTCATCATTTCTGCCATACGTTTGGTTGCTCCCATCACATTAACCGGAAGAATGGCTTTATCGGTCGAGATCAGAACAAAGTGTTCAACATCTGCAGCCAAGCAAATTTCTAATAAATTTTTTGTCCCTTCTACATTATTCAACACACATTCGTCAATGTTGTTCTCCATCAAGGGTACATGTTTATGCGCAGCAGCATGGAAAACAACTTCGGGTTTTTTCTCGGAGAAAATCCGTTTCAGACGATCATAATCGCGTATATCCGCGATCACTGTTTGAATATCCAATGCCGGGAATTGTCCATTAATTTCCAAATAAGCTTCAAAAATTGCGTTTTCCCCGTGACCCAGCATGATCAATGTTTTAGGCTGCCAGCGCGCGATTTGACGGCATAATTCACTGCCAATAGAACCACCCGCTCCGGTTACAAGGACAATCTTGTTTTTAAGAATGCTACCCACACGATCATCATCAATATGGGCAGGCTGCCGGCGCAGCAGGTCTGTGATATCCACTTCGCGCAATCTGGAGATATTGACCATTCCACCTAACAGCTCATATAGACCCGGCATGGTACGAAAAGCAACACTGTGCTTTCGGCACAGATTTGCTACTTCACGGATTATTTTTCCAGGCGCGCTTGGAATAGCTATGATGACTTCGTCAACTCGGCGGAAGGGAAGAATCTTGGGTAACATCGTTAAGTTACCCAACACTGGAACACCGTAGATAGTCTTCCCTTTTTTCTCCTCGTTATCATCTAAAAAACCAATGGGACGCATATTTAATTGCGGGTTGCGTTGCAGTTCTTTTACAACCATTGCACCTGCATCGCCAGCGCCAATGATTAAAACTTTCTTGTTTGGTTCCGTTCTTTTTTCGGTACGTGATTTACTCTTCCGTTCTGAAAACACCCGAAAAGATAAACGTTGCCCCCCTACCAGCAAAATGGAAATGACCCAATCGATAATCAGAACAGAGCGTGGAAATGCGTAAAAAACATTACCATTCAAGATGAACAGCATTGGAATGGCTAAGACAATAGAGGCGGTTGTGACTGCAAGGATGATCAGTTTAAGTTCCGGAACGCTGGCATAAGCCCACATGCGGCGATACAACCCAAAGAGATAATATACGATAGGTTTGATCACCAACGCTAATCCGGTCATCCATAGCAGAGAATACACATAATTATCAAATACCTCAAAGAATTCCAACCGTAAAATGTAAGATGCCAGAACTGAAATAGGTATGAGCAAGAGATCAGTTAGAAGTACGTGGCGGTTGCGTAGCTTCATATTGATCCTCACTTATACTCCCCTTAATCCGATTACTTGCCCCACTGTCCTCAGGATAATGGTGATATCTAACCAGATATTACGATGCTTGATATAGTACAGGTCATACTCCAGTTTGATAGCAGATTCTTCGATGTTCGAGGCATACCGGTAATTGATCTGTGCCCATCCGGTGACGCCCGGTTTCACAAACAAGCGTGCTCGGTAAAAGGGGATTTCTTTTTGCAATTGATCCACAAATTCCGGTCGTTCTGCCCTTGGACCAACCATCGAAATATCGCCCCTCAGCACATTAATAAACTGTGGCAATTCATCCAGATGACTCTTTCGCAGAAATTTTCCTACTTTCGTAACACGCTCATCATTCTCTACTGCCAGACGCGGTTTTCCATCTTCTTCTGCATCCTGCCTCATGGTACGGAATTTGAGCAATTCAAAGGGTTTCCCACTGATCCCCACTCTTTCTTGCCGGAACAGGATTGGGAAACCACCATCTAACATGATCAGAAATGCAATGAGAGGGGTCAGTACTACCATTACCAGGAATCCAAGAGTTGCCACAAGAATATCTACGATCCGTTTCAAGGTCTCATATCCGGATGTAGATCGGGCATGATCCACAAAAGACCTTAATATCCAATCATCTTCCAGCAAAAAGATGGGCACGCGCCCAATCAATTCTTCATACAGAATCGGCATGGTCGTAATCTCAATACCGTTTTCTTTTGCTTGCAGAATCGCATTGAACGTCTCCGGCTGCATTTCGCCTGATATGGAAAAGATGAGATCTGTAACATGTTCCGATTCGATAGCGTGCAATAATTTTTCGTTATTACCCAGCACCGGCAACCCTTCAATGATTTTTCCCGCCTTCTGTTTGTCATCATCGATAAAACCAACCAATATAAAAGGGATGGGTACACTATTTTTAACAATGCGCGCCATGGTACAACCTGATCGCCCGGCACCAATGATAAGAGCACGGCGTAAGAAAGTTGGCGCTGTGAATATGCGGATATAAATAAAACGCCACAGCAGTGTCAATACCGCTGCAGCCCCTATGAAAACTGTCACTCCACGCCGGGGTAAGGTCTTCGGTTCTGCAATAAAGAAGATGAATAGATAGGCGATACTCGCTACAACTGTAGCAATCAAAATTCCCTGGACCGTTTCACGCCGGTTACCAGCTTTGCGGACGTTATACATATCCAGGATTAAAATGATCCACATAGCAGGCATCATATAAAACCAGAAGGGAGGGCGTTCACGCAGAAACTGTAAAGAGAAACTGATCCATTGATCTTTTTGCGCCCATGCGTACAGTGCGATCAATAAAGCCAGAACACCTGCGACAACATCACCGAAAATTAGAATAATTTTCCGTTCTTTCGGTCCGATCAGCCAGCGTCTATTTTTCGTCTTTTGCATATCGAATATATATTGTACTCAATTATTTCTTTGTCAGTATGCTCATGAGAAAACCCGCGCCCCATGCAAAATGCATGGTCATGATGGCTGCAGGTAAGAAAAATATCAATCCTGGTTCACTCCTTCTAATCGCCTCACGAACTCCAGCTAATAATAAGATCAAACAATACAGACCTAATACCGACAGATAAGGAAGAATGATCCATCCGAAGAACGGCGAAAGAAGTATACCCAACGCATTTACCAATACAAAAACGGGGGGTAAAGCCTGTCTCCAACGCAAAGTGTCAGGATAGCGTTTCAGCATCTTGAATTTCCAGAATCCATAGCGCCAATATTGTTTCGCCAGCTCGTTCAGATTCTTACGTGCAAAATAGATACAGCGAATATTCGGATCAAACCAGATCTTTCCTCCCTGTTTTCGGATCCGCACGTTGAATTCATAATCTTCGTTGGTTAGCAAACTTTCATCAAACCCACCAATTTCGAAGAAAAGGTCACGGCGGAATGATCCAAAGGGAACAGTATCCACCTCCCCTTCCTGGTTCGAGAAACGGTAGCGCGCATCCCCCACCGCCAATGGATTGGCTGCTGCAGCTGCAATCGCTCGTGCAATCCCGCTATCAGTTCCGGGGCGTATCTCCCATACGCCCCCTACATTCGTCCCTTTGCCTGCCTGTAGATCACGAACACACGTAGAGATGTAATCTGGATATGGCATAGAGTGCGCATCCAGTCGCACGAGGTATTCACCATCCGACGCTTGTGCAGCTGCATTCACTGCAGCTGGGATGGTGCATTGGGGATTATCTACCACCTTCACCGCCAATTCAGGATGTGCCTGAGTAAATTCCATGATCTTTTCGCGTGTCTTATCTTGAGAGAACGCATCTGAAATCACGACCTCAACATCACGGATGGGAAAATCCTGTTTCAGAATGGAATTCAATAATAATTGGATAGTATTTTCTTCGTTATAACAAGGTACGATCACTGAAACAAGGTGCTTGGTTTTATCCATTAAAATCATCTCTTATTCATAAAAATAGGAAGCTTCACAAAAAAAACGCTTCCTTCGTCCGGATTGTTTTCAACCCATATCTGCCCATGATGCGATTGGATAATTTCACGGGCTATTGATAATCCTAAACCAAAACCCTTCTTTTTTCCATATTTTCGTGAGGAGTCAATTTGATAAAAACGCTCGAAAATCTTTTCCTGCTCATCAAGAGGGATTCCAATTCCGCTATCTTCTATTTGAATGAGTATATCGTTTTCGACAACACATGCTCCAATTTCGACCTTTCCATGGCTGGGAGTAAATTTCAAGGCATTATCGATCACATTAGAGAAAACCTGTGCCAATCGATCACCATCACCACGCACGAACACATCCGGAACTTCATTCAGTTTTAACTGTACCTCATTTTGTTCCGCAAGGATTGAAAATTTATCCACCATATTTTGAAGCAGAACTTTGATGGATATTTCTTCAACTCGCATATCCTCCGTGCCGGCTTCCAAACGTGCCAGCATCAAAAGATCCAACATCAAACGGTTCAGCCGGTTCGTTTCGATCAATATCACATTGGCAGCTTTATTGATCTCTTTTTTCGATTGAACCGTTCCATCCAGAATAGCCTGCGCAAAACCCTGGATGGAGGTAAGCGGTGTCTTGAATTCATGGGATACGCTCACAATGAACTCCCGCTGTGAGCGAGCGCTGGCAGTGATCTTCTGGCTCATGGTATTGAAAGTCTGTGCCAAGCGGCGCACTTCTTTCGGTCCTTGCAAGGGGATATTAATCAGATCTCCTTTTGAAAGCGCTTCCGCAGATTCAGACATCCGTTTTAATGGAAGTGTGATCCAGTTGCTGATGAACAAGCTGATAAAAATAGCGATCAACATTACAATCAAGCCAGCTTGCATTAATGGACCCAAAAATTCATCTTTCACGATCATACTGAAGCTATATTGCGGTTTGAAACTGGCTGTTAACAGATAATAATCGCTTCCTATCGATTGAACCTTATAGAACCATTCTTCGCCTTCAGCATCTTTATAAATGGATATTTCTGATTGGCTGACCTGCTGGAGATCATTTTCGCGTTGTATACCGGCGACGATATCATTGTCATCTTGAAAATTGGACGCAAGATAATTCCCATTGATATTCACAACTGCCACCTGAACATCGCTATCCACCGTCTCCTCGGAAAATACGTCCTGAAATTGCTCCGTGGGTAAGTTGATAAAAGGTTCAAAACGCCTTACCAGCAGTTCAGAAGTAACATCCAGCCGGTTGATCACCTGCCGGTAGAGCAGCGGACTCTGCCGCAGTGCGACGATCAATCCAATAGAACCAACCACCAGCACCATCAGCACGATCAAAGCGTACGACAACCACAAACGGGAGCGTAAAGTATTGAACATCAGCTGATTAATTTATATCCTATTCCTATCACGGTTTCGATTCTTACCTTGCTCTTCACGATCTTTCGTCTTATCTGCGCAATGTGCATATCAACCGTGCGGGTCTGCCCGTAAAAATCAAATCCCCAAGCCAGGTTTAATAACTGTTCTCGTTTAAAAACCCGACCTGGGTTTTCTGCCAATACCCGCAGTACCTCAAACTCCTGCGTTCGCAGATACGCAGGTTCATGTGCAATTCGTACGGTATGCTGGTCAAGATCAAGTTCCATGTCTCCAACTTGCAGCACCCCCTGCAGGGGGTGATTTTGATAATCCTCGCGGCGCAGAATAGCTTTCACACGTGCCACCAATTCATGCGGGTTGAAGGGTTTGATCACGTAATCATCCGCACCCAATTCCAGACCCATGATCTTATCAGCATCTTCATCACGGGCAGTCAGTATGATGATGGGGATCGGATTATTTTCCTTCCGCAGCGTATGGCACACGGCAAATCCATCCATGCCGGGCAGCATGATATCCAGCACCATTAAAGCAGCATTCAAGGTTCGAGCAGCGTTCACGGCTTCTACGCCATCATCAATTCCCCGCACCTCGTATCCCTCCTGTTCCAGATACATACGGGAAATATCCTGGATATTTTCCTCATCATCCACCACCAGGATGAGATCACCCGGCATCGTTTTTCTCCTTGATCTATTTTAGCAATGCAACCGCTTCGATCTCCACCAGTCCACCCTTGGGCAGTGCAGCAATCTCCACTGCAGAACGCGCCGGGGCGTCTGTTTTGAAGAATGTAGCATATACGTCATTCATTGCAGCGAAATCGCTGATATGTTGTAAGAATACGGTTGTCTTTACAACCAGCGAAATATCCGAGCCAGCTTCCTTCAGAACAGCACACAAATTTTCCAGCGCCTTTTTCGTTTGCGCCTGAATACCCCCCTCCACCAAACTACCACTTTCCGCATCCAGACCCAGCTGCCCTGCTGTGAACACAAAATTTCCGGCTTTCACCGCCAGCGAGTATGGACCAACTGCCTGAGGTGCCTGTTCTGCTTTAGAAATAGTCTCTTTTATTGTACCCATTTTTACCTCCACATCAATTGTTTTCTTCATTATAAAATGGAATCCACAGACTGGTATAATACGGTGAGGATTCCATTTGTGATCCTTTTTTTATGTATATTTTCACCAACTAGTGAGGTCTTATGTTATTAGAAAGTCTCGCAGCAATCGAAACGAGATACGAAGAAATAAATCAGCAGATTCAGGAAAATCTGGAAGACTATCAAAAAGTGGCTGAGTTCTCCAAGGAGCGTGCGGATCTTGAAACCATTGTGAAGAAGAGTGCTATTTACAGGCAAAAAATAAAGAACCTGGAAGAAGCGCAAGCTCTACTTGACAGTGATGATGAGGAGATGCGCGGTCTGGCACAGGAGGATATCCAGAACCTCGAGCCTGAAATTGAGAAGTTGGAACTTGAATTAAAAGGCATGCTGGTTCCCAAGGATCCACGTGACAAGCGTAATGTCATCATGGAGATTCGCGCCGGGACCGGTGGCGACGAAGCTGGTTTGTTTGCCGCGGATCTATACCGAATGTACACGCGTTATTCCGATTCAAGGGGCTGGAAAATCGAAATCCTTTCCCAAAATGAGACCGGGATTGGTGGATTCAAGGAGATCATCTTCATGGTCAAAGGCAGAGGGGCATATTCACGTTTGAAGTTTGAATCCGGTGTTCACCGCGTGCAGCGCATTCCCAGCACGGAATCCTCCGGGCGCATTCATACCTCTACCGTGACCGTGGCTGTATTGGCAGAAGCAGAAGACGTGGATATTGATATCCCCGAATCTGATCTACGAGTCGATGTATATAAATCCGCAGGCGCAGGCGGGCAGAACGTGCAGAAGAACGCCACCGCCATCCGTATCACCCACATTCCCACCGGCATGGTGGTCGCCTGCCAGGATGAACGCTCGCAGCTTCAAAACCGTCTGCGTGCCATGAGCATCCTGCGCGCGCGCTTATATGAAATCGAAGAGCAAAAACGCAAGGATGAACGCGATGCCACCCGCTTATCGCAGGTGGGCAGTGGTGAACGCTCTGAAAAGATACGTACCTATAACTACCCGCAATCGCGCGTGACCGACCACCGTATCAATGTCTCTTCGCATAATCTGGCGTCCGTTATGGAAGGGGATATCGATATGTTCATTGACGAACTTTCCTTGCGTGATGAGACCGAACGACTATCTTTGGTGGAAGAACAGGGTGAAGAATAAAAGCAGCATCGCGGATTGGTTGCAACAAGCCCGCACTGAGCTGCATCCTCGTATTCCGCAAGAACCTGCCTCATCTTTATATGCCCTGCTTGAAAAATCTTACAATCAACCGCGCGCATGGCTGCTTGCCCATCCGGATGCGATCCTGACCGAACAGCAATTGCTCATGCTCGAAAAAGATCTGCAGGCTTTATTACAAGGCAAACCGCTGGCGTATATCCTACAGTATTGGGATTTCTATGGAATGCGCTTTCATGTCTCTCCGGATGTGCTTATCCCACGCCCCGAAAGCGAGCTGCTGGTTGAGACCGCGCTGGAGATACTCTCTTTACAAAACAGCCCCAGCCTGATCGCGGATGTTGGCACCGGCAGTGGATGTATCGCCGCGGCGATTGCAGCGCATCGGTCCGATGCCAGCATCATCGCCAGTGACATTTCTTTTAATGCGCTGCGTGTTGCTTCCCAAAATTTCCGTCATCACACTCTGCAAGAGCGGGTTTTCCTGTTGCAATGTAATCTGTTGTCTGGTGTGGAGGCACCATTCGACCTGATCTGTGCCAACCTACCCTACATCCCCAGCCATGCTGTAACCAGCCTGGAGGTTAGCCGATTCGAACCCTCCCTGGCATTGGATGGCGGGGAAGATGGCATGCATATCATGCGTGCCTTGCTGGATCAATCCCATACTCGCTTGACGCCCTATGCCAGCATTTTATTAGAAATGCAATTCGATCAAGCAAATGCAGTAAGTGAAATGGCTCGTTTGCATTTTCCCGGGGCTCAGATGATAATTAAAAAGGATCTGGCAAACCGGGATCGGTTGCTGGTCATTCAACTCTGAGAAGGAGCACTGCCATGTTCACCGAAGTATTGCCCATGAACCATCCTGAAACGATGGATATCGCCATCGAAGAGCTTAATAAAGGCAGCGTCATCGCCATTCCCACCGACACGGTGTATGGCATCGCATGCTTATTGGATAAAGAACAAGCCATCCATGAGATCTACCATATCAAAGAACGTGACAGCGCCAAAGCTATCCCGATATTGATCGGAGAATACGAACAGATCATCTGTACAACGGATGGCATTTCCGAGAGCGCGCAAATACTCGCCCAGCAATTCTGGCCTGGACCCTTGACTCTCATCATCTCCAAACGCATGGATATCCCGGAAATTTTGACCCCTTACCCCACCGTGGGTGTGCGCATGCCGAAACATGGTTGGCTGCGCCATCTCATCCGTCAGACGGGTGTCATTGCCGCTACCTCTGCCAACATCTCCGGTGGGGAAAATCCACGCACCG
>DMDF01000114.1 GCA_003446605.1 Anaerolineaceae bacterium | reverse complement strand
CGTCTTGAATCAACAATAATGAGGAAGATCTCAAAATTGTTGAGAGAGAGGATGGTTTCGTTGCAATGGCTACCCATTTTGCAAAAACCAAAAGTTCGTTTTTTCTATCTGACTTCTTTGACTCACTGAAATCCCCAAGTGTAATTTATCGCTGGCACGCTGTTTGGAGATAACTCCTAGCGCACCCGGACTATGGGTGAATAGCGCCTCCTTTTAATTCATGAATTAAAAGGACTATTTAGATTTTATTTAAAGGAGTTATTATGACCAGCCAGGATATACATTCAGAAAAACAACACCATATTGATATGCAAAAAGGTGATATAGCTCCTACTGTTCTAATTCCAGGCGAACCACAGCGGGTAGAGGTGTTCGCCAGTTTAATGGATGAAGCGAAAAAAGTTACTGAAAAACGGGAATATATTACATACACTGGCAAAAAAGATGGTGTTCTGGTCAGCTGCACAAGCACAGGCTTGGGCTGTCCTCCAACTGCTATCGGTGTGGAAGAATTGATCCGCATTGGTGCGAAAAATATCATCCGTATTGGAACATGCGGCGCCATCCAACCATTCCTGGAACCCGGGCACATGATCATTGCCACCGGGGCAGTGCGCGGCGAACATACCAGCGAAGAATTCATTAATATGGAATATCCGGCGGTTGCCGATTACCGCATTGTGCGCGCCCTGGTGGACGCCTGCGAAAAGCTGGATCTACCCTATCATCTTGGCATTATCCGCTCCCATGATGCGTTCTATCTGGAATCCCCCTGGGCGCTGGGTGATTATCGAAAACGCTTGCAGCCCTGGGTGGATATGGGGGTGCTGGCATTGGAAAATGAATCTTCAACCCTTTTTGTTATCTCAAGTATGCAGGGCATCCGCGCGGGAACGATCCTTGCCAGCGGTTATTCGATCCTCGAGCCCCATGAAGAGAAGATTCATGAAGAAGAAAATATCCAAAAAATGGTATCTGCAGCGATAGAAGCTGCAAAATTACTCCAAGCACGTGGGTTAGCTGAATAGGAAGGAAGAATGATCATGGAAAAACAACACCATAT
The DNA here is from genome assembly GCA_003446605.1 of Anaerolineaceae bacterium. GTDB lineage: Bacteria > Chloroflexota > Anaerolineae > Anaerolineales > Anaerolineaceae > UBA4781. Next base: position 42,326 of record DMDF01000114.1, on the reverse strand, counting down.
TGATTTACAAGCTGGCGATGTAGCCGAGACAGTGTTTTTACCTGGTGATGTACATCGCGCAAAATTTATCGCTGATCTTTTTGACGACGCAGAATTTGTGGCGCATAAGCGCCAATATGTGACTTATACCGGCACCTATCAGGGTACGCGGATGAGTGTGACCTCTACCGGTATCGGCTGCCCAGCGCTTGCCATAGCGGTGGAAGAATTGATCAATATTGGAGCGCGAAATTTCATCCGCATTGGTACCTGCGGAGCTTTACAGAAAAACGTTCGCCTGGGCGATGTGATCATTGCCAGCGGTGCGGTGCGTGGAGATGGTACCAGCCGTGAATATTTCCCGCTGGAATACCCGGCTGTCGCAGATTTTCATCTCTTAGAAGCTCTGATCGAAGCCGCCCACGAGCATGGAGTGAATCCCCATGTGGGTATCATTCGAGCACATGATGCCTTCTATGCAGAATCTATTCTGGCTGGTGGCGATTATCTATTAAAAGATAAACCGTGGATTGAAAGTGGTGTTCTCTCGACAGAGAATGAGTCTTCCACTCTCTTTACGTTAACAACCGCGCTTGGCTGCCGGGGTGGAACGATCCTTGTGCCGGTCGGGCATCATCTCTTCCCTGAAGAAATGATCACATCGGAACAGTTAACCGATGCGATTAAATTGGAAACATTGATCGCGTTGGATGCAGCAGTCAAGTTGAACAATAAATTCGGGTAGGAATGCAGGTTCATTGATGGAACTTACTCACGAGCGGTTTCAAGAGCAGGTAGAAAAGAATTACCGCTGGAATTTCTTCTGGATGGCTCTCGACAATATGATGTTCTTTTTCATATTCATGGGCTTATCACCATATACTGTTCTTCCTTTCTATGTGCAGCATTTTACGGACTCAAGTATCCTGATCGGATTAATTCCCGCGATATATATCCTTGGAAATACCCTGCCGCAGCCGTTTATGGCGCGCTTTTTGGCAAAACGAAGTGAGCGCAAGAAATATTTAATTATTGCAGCTTTTTTTCAGCGATTCGGGATTCTAGGATTTCTATTATTATCCATTATGCAGCCACTGCTGAACCTCTCCAATTCGTTGACATTGGTGATCTTCTTTGCGATGATGACCCTGCAAAACGTAGCGAGTGGGTTCTATGTGCCAGCCTGGATAGATTTCATGGGCAAAATGATTCCGCGAAAAAAAGGATTGCTGTTTGGCGTTTCGAACTTCTTAGGCGGTTTGTTGGGTATTGCGATGGGTGCTTTGTTAACCTACTTGCTTGATAATTACCCATACCAGCAAGCTATTCAAGTAATTTTTGGGATAAGTTTCTTGGCTTCCATGATCTCATTTGGAGCAGTTCTTTCCTGGCGTGAAGCTATACCTCCACAACCTGAGATTAATCAGCGAAATGCAGAAACACATAACAAACCATTGAAGAATCGGAACTTCGCTACTTACTTGATCTTCAGAGGTTTAATGGTCGTGCTTGAGATCGGGACTTCTTACTATACCCTGGCAGCACTTGAAAAGGGGAATATCACCCCAGGGCAGATTGGGATCTTCACCACCATTCTTTCTATGGCAGAGACAGTGGTCAATCCATTATGGGGTTGGCTCGGTGATAGAAAGGGTTTTATTACGGTTGTAAAGATCTCTGCCTTGTTAGGTGTTGCAGCTGCGCTGTTGGCAGCCAATACCAGCTCACTGGCAGCATTTTACGTCGTCTTTATCCTGGCGGGTGCCATGGTCAGTGGTTTTCAGATGACCAATCTCAATACCATCTATGAATTCAGCCCGCCCGACCAAATTCCTGCTTACACTGCCGCGAGTCAGATTGCTCTATCGCCACTGTCTGGTGTAATTCCATTCATTGGTGGAGCTTTGGTAAACGCATTTGGTTACACGGGCGTTTTCTGGTTAGCAGGTGTGGTTGGCATGATCGGATTGACGGGTATGACTGCTTTTGTAAAAAACCCGAAAAAGTCGAAGAATGTATTGCATGAAGGAGCTTTAGATGACTAGTCAAGATGTACATTCAGAGAAACAACATCATATTGATATGAAACCCGGTGATGTTGCTTCTACAGTTTTGATTCCGGGCGAACCCCAGCGCGTGGAAGTGTTTGCCAGTTTGATGGATGAAGCGGAAAAGATCGCCGAAAAACGAGAATACATTACCTACACCGGAAAAAAAGATGGGATGGCTGTGAGCTGTACCTCTACCGGATTGGGTTGTCCGCCTACAGCGATCGGAGTGGAGGAGTTGATACGGATTGGTGCCAAAAATATTATCCGCATAGGTACCTGTGGAGTGATTCAACCGTATATTAAACCCGGTGAATTCATTATTGCCACCGGTGCAGTGCGTGGAGAACATACCAGCGAGGAATTCATCAGTATGGAATATCCGGCTGTTGCAGATTACCGCATTGTTCGGGCATTGATCGATGCTTGTGAAAAGTTCAAGATGCCATATCATCTGGGAATCGTGCGTACTCACGATGCTTACTATCTTGAATCTCCCCAGGCACGCGGTGATTATATGGCACGACTGCAGCCATGGATCGATATGGGCGTTCTTGCGCTTGAAAACGAATCATCGGCAATTTTTGTAATTGCAGGAATGCAGGGCATCCGAGCCGGCACCATTCTCACCTGTGGAAATCCCATCTATACGCCTAATGCGGATGACTGCGACTGGGATAGCAACATTCTAAAAATGGTAAAAGCCGGAATAGAAGCTGCAAAATTACTGGAAGAGCGAGGATTGGCATAATTGGATAAAAATGGATTCAAAATGCAGTGTTTTTACAAATAGTTCCATGAACAGGTTTTTATATAACCGATCCTGTATAAGTTCAATTTACATATTTTTTACCAGCCAATTTTATCAATAGAGAGGATTCGATGAAAACATTGTTAAAAAATGGTATCAGCTTTGATCCACAAACCTATCAGGTAAAGCCGATCCATATCCTGATAGAGGATGACGAGATCATTAATGTTAGCGAAACACAGATGGAAAAGTTGCTGACGGATGAAGTTGTCTATGATTTGAAGGGGAACCTTGTTATTCCTGGTCTTTTAGATTGCCATACCCATCTTTCGCAATCATTCGGTCGTGGCATTTACGATAACCTTCACCTGACCCAGTGGCTTGTGACGATGAGCAATAAATTCAACCTTACAGAGGAGGAATCGTACCAAGCAACTTTACTGGGTTGCGTCGAGGCGTTGAAATCGGGTACGACAACGGTTGCAGAGATGGCATCTGCTGGTCCTCATTTGGATGCTTGTATTCAAGCGATCGCTGATAGTGGACTGCGTGCTGATGTGTGCACGGCTATTGGTGATTACCAAGAAGGTGAGAATCCACCACCCGATATGACCACCGATCAGGTATTGGATGTTATGCGGAATATGCATAAGCACTGGCACGGTATGTATGATGGTCGTATCACGGTCAGGGTCAGCCCGGTTGGGCTACCAGCTTGCACTGAAGAATTAATACGCGGTTCGCGTGACCTTGCAAATGAATTAGGAATCGGAATTCACACCCATTGTAGTGAGGGAGAAACCGAGACGCAGGATGCCTACACGCGTTTTGGCTGCAGTGAAGTGGAAGCGCTGGAAAAATTTGGCTTGCTGGGACCTGATTGTCAGCTGGTTCACGACATTTGGCTAACAGAGCACGATAAACAGTTGATTGCAGAATATGATTGCAGTGTTGTAACATGTCCTTCAACCAATACTAAAATCACGGATGGCATGCCTCCCATGCCTGACCTCTATAAAATGGGAGTGAATATTGCCATCGGATGTGACGGGGAAGCCAGCAGCGGTACGTATGATATGTTGCAAGAAGCTCGGCTGGTTTCCCTTCTTGGGAAAGTACATACCATGGAAGCGGACGTATTTCCTGCCGAAACGGTCTATAAAATGATGACCGTCAATGGTCGTAAATCTATCGGTTTTGATGCCAGGGTCGGGGAGATCAAACCTGGTTTTAAAGCTGACCTTACTATCATCCAGTATCCAGCACCACATCTGATTGATGAAAGGCGCTTGATGTCCAATTTGATTTTTTCTGCGACCGGCACGGATGTGCTCTCAGTTTTTGTCGATGGCAAACCTTTGATGTGGCAGCGCGAGCTACTGCATCTTGATGAACAAAAGATTATGGCTGATATTCTTCAAACGATGAGAAATGCAGACCATTTATTAATATAGTGTTTTAACAAGATTTGAGGAAAATACATAATTTGAAAAGGAGGTGGTAAGCGAACAAATATATTAATGGTAAGTCTCGAATTAGTATTACAAATTTAAAGGAGAAGAATAAATGAATAAGAAACTGTATTTAGTGCTCTCTCTCGTATTGGTTGCAACCTTGGCATTAACTGCTTGCGCACCCAAAGAAGAAGCTGCGCCAGCTGAAGATGTTGTTGAAGAAGCTGCTGATGGAGATACATTTAAAGTTGCTATGCTTACCGACCTCGGTGGCTTAGCTGCTAGTGAAGAAGTCAAGGGTTTCTCTGATCTCGGTTGGGATGCTGTAAAACAAGCTGAATCAGAACTCGGCGCTGAAGTTACCCTCTTGGAAGCCAAAGAATTGGCTGACTTGGAACCAAACTTAATCAAGATGGCGAGTGAAGGATATGATGTAGTCGTTGGTGTTGGTTATTTGTTCACCGATGCTATGAACGCTGTTGCTCCTCAATATCCTGATACTAAATTTATCATCGTTGATAGCACTGTTGATCAACCCAATGTTGCTTCTTTGGTTTTCGCTGAAGAGCAGGGTTCCTTCTTGGTTGGCGCCATTGCCGCTGGTATGAGCCAGACCGGCACCATCGGTTTCATCGGTGGAATGGAATCAGCTCTGATCGAGAAATTCGAAGCTGGTTACATCGCTGGCGCTCGCGCTATCAATCCTGACATTAAAGTACTCTCTGGCTACACTGGCAACTTCACTGATGTTGCTGCCGGTAAAGAACTTACACTGACTCAATATGGTCAGGGTGCAGATATTGTCTATGCTGCTGCTGGTTCTTGTGGTCTGGGCACCATTGAAGCTGCAAAAGATAATGGTTTCTACGCGATCGGTGTGGATACCAATCAAGATGGCATTGCTCCTGGTTCAGTATTGACCTCCATGCTTAAACACGTGGAAGTTGCGGTATTCAATTCTATCAAGGGCGCTTACGAAGGCAATTTCGTTACCGGTATCACCACCTACGATCTGGCAGCTGGTGGTGTTGGTTACAGCCCCATGGAATATACCAAGGACGTTGTTCCGGCTGACCTGCTGACAACTGTAGACGGACTTGCAACACGTATCATCAACGGTGAAATTGTTGTTCCAACAACTGTTGAAGAAGCCAATACGTTCGTACTTCCTGAATAAATAGTTGAAACAAGGTAGATGGGAGGGTAACCTCCCATCTTACAACGATACCAGTTACTGGAGGAATAATGGACTATATTCTTGAGCTGCAAGATATATGTAAGCATTTCGGTAACGTGTTCGCAAATGACCATGTGAATTTAAAGGTAGAAAAAGGAACCGTGCACAGTATTGTTGGTGAAAATGGTGCTGGGAAAACAACCTTGATGAATATTCTCTATGGATTGTACAAGCAGACCTCAGGTGAAATTTTCATCAATGGAAACAAGGTCAATATTGAAAGCCCATCCGATGCGATTCGATTAGGTGTTGGTATGATCCATCAGCACTTTAAACTCATCCCAGCCATGAGTGTTGCGGAAAATGTCATGCTTGGTGAGGAACCAATTAAGGGGAAACTATTTCTGGATCTAAAAAAGATCAATGAATCAACCCTTGAACTATCCGATAAGTATGGTCTGGCAGTAAACCCCAAATCCATGGTTTCAGACATCTCTGTTGGTATCAGACAGAGAGTTGAGATTTTAAAAGCACTTTACCGTAATGCTAATATCTTGATCCTTGATGAACCAACTGCACTTCTAACTCCTCAAGAATCGGAAGATCTTTTCCTTATCATTGAACGGTTGCGGAAAGATGGTAAGACTATTCTTTTCATTTCACATAAACTAAAAGAAATCATGCAGATTTCCGATAATATTACTATTCTGCGTGATGGGAAAGTTGTTGATACAGTAAAGAAATCTGAAACCGATGAAGTTCATCTGGCACGATTGATGGTTGGGCGCGATGTATTCTTAAAACCCGCCTCGAAATCAAAAATGATCGGTGAACCAATTTTAAAAGTAGAAGACATTTCAGCGGTGAATGAATATCATCATCCGGTTTTAACAAATGTCTCGTTCGAGGTTCGCTCTGGTGAAGTTTTGGGAGTTGCCGGTGTGGATGGGAATGGGCAAACCGAATTAGTGAGAGCTCTGATCGGCTTGCAGACATTAACAAAAGGAAAGATAATTCTGCGCGATAAAGAAATCACTCATTTATCGGTGAAAAAAATGCGTTCCGCTGGAATTGGAGTGATTCCGGAAGATCGGTTGCAAGAAGGATTAGTAGAAGACTTTAGTGTTGAGGAAAATCTTTTCTTGGGTCTTCAGCGTATTGAACCGTTCTCAAATGGCAATATTATCAATTGGAATGCAGTGCATGAGAATGCAGATAGTCTTGTAAAAACGTTTGACATCCGCACACCAAATATCAATCATAAAGCACGCTTGCTTTCAGGTGGAAACCAGCAAAAGATCATTGTGGCGCGTGAAATATTTCATGCACCTGATACCATCATTGCCGCTCAACCCACGCGTGGTTTGGATATTGCTGCCACTGACTTTGTGCACGAACAACTTATAAAACAACGTGATTCCGGAAAAGCTGTTTTACTCTTTTCTCTATCGCTGGATGAAATTATGTTGCTGTCAACACGTATTGCCGTTATCTATAAAGGGTCTATTGTAGCAATTGTGAGTAAAGATGATGTGACTCCTGAAGACCTTGGTCTGATGATGCTGGGCGGTTCTTACGAACATATTCCGGCATAAGCGAAAGGGAAAAGCAATGCATACTATTCGAAAATTCTTTTTGAAACGACAGCCGGTGTTCATCACAGTCATTGCGGTTGTTCTGGCTTTTTTTGTGGTTGGCATCATACTTGCTGCAACTGATCGCAACCCATTTAATGCCGTTTATTATTTTGTGCGAGGAGCCTTTGGGAATGTGGTTAACACTGCCGATACGATTTCCAGAGTTATTCCGTTAACAATTGCTGGAATAGCATTTTTGGTTGGTGCACAATGCGCTGTATTCAACGTGGGTATTGAAGGACAGTTACTGCTCGGCGCTATGGCATCGGCAATCGTAGGGTACGTTGTAAAATTGCCAGCTTATCTCCATTTACCTTTAATGCTGTTGTCTGGTGCTCTGGTTGGTGGTTTATATGGGCTGATCCCTGCTTGGTTAAAAACAAAACGTGGAGTGAACGAGATTTTGAGTACCATTATGCTCAACTATCCGGCAACATATCTTACCCACTTCTTGGTATTAAAAGTTATTCCCATCGAAGGTGTGGTACCTGCTACGCCATTCATTGAAGATACTGCCAGGTTGCCCATTCTCATCGAGGGCACGCAGCTACACGCTGGTGTATTCGTCATGATCCTGGTTGTCATCTTTGCTTATTTCTTACTGTACAAAACCTCGCTTGGTTATGAGATGCGAGCGGTGGGATATAACAAAACAGCAGCTCGGTTCCATGGGATCCCTGTTGAAAAGCGAATGAACTTTGCATTCTTCCTAAGCGGTGCCCTGGCGGGATTGGCTGGAGCGGTAGAAGTGGCTGGTGTTCACTACCGCTTCCTGGATCAGTTCTCACCGGGATATGGCTATGATTCCATCACAGTTGCTCTGGTTGGTTTATTGAATCCCTTCGGCGTGGTTATTTCTGCAACGTTGTTTGGCGCATTGAAGACGGGTATCTTGGAAATGTCTGTGTACTCTGGGATTCCACGACAATTAACCACTCTCATTAATGGTATTGTCGTGCTGTTTGTTGCCGCAAAAGATATTTTAGGGGGAGGGTACGCCAGAATTTTCCGCGGAAAAGATACCTATGAAGCTGAAAAGGAGATATCACAGTGAACTGGTCTGAAACTTTACAAGCAATTTTTAATGTAACCCTGCTCGCTTCAACCATTCGGGTAAGCATTTCCATTATATTAGCTGGTATGGGTGAAATGATTACAGAACGTTCGGGTGTTTTAAATATCGGTGTTGAAGGTACCATGCTTATGGGAGCACTGGCTGGTGCATTGGGATCTTATTTTACAGGTAATCCCTGGATCGGGTTATTAGCGGCGGGCATAGTGGGAATGTTGGTTGGTTTACTTTTCTCTTTCATTGCCATTTCACTTCACAGCGATCAATCCATCACGGGTCTGGCGATCTATCTATTATGTGTGGGTCTTTCTGGCTATCTACTGCAGGTCATTTTTGAACATGGCGGCAACTCACCTATGGTAAATACCTTACCCACACTACATATGAAATTTCTTGAAAATGTTCCTGTATTGGGTCCTATTTTCAACGATCAATCCAGTATTGCAATTCCAGTCTTGCTCATACCGGTGATTCTGCAAATTGTTTTCTATCGAACACCCTGGGGCTCATGGTTACGAGCAGCAGGAGAGAATCCGAAGGCTCTTGCCGTTGTCGGAAAGAATCCGGTAAAAATTCGCTACATTGCAACACTCTGCGGATCATTTTTAGCTGGAATTGGTGGCGCATATCTCTCCATATCTCAAACTTCTCTGTTCTCAGAGAATATGGTGGCTGGGCGTGGTTTTATTGCCCTTTCCGCTGTAATTTTCGGCGGTGTGAAACCCGGCGGTGTATTCCTGGCGTGTATATTCTTTGGATTCATGGATGCATTGCAAAAAACACTGCAGACAGTCATCCCTGATACCATAATGCCCCGTGAACTATTCATGGCTCTACCATATCTCTTGACGCTGTTTGCTTTGGCAGGATTTATCAAGAAAAGTGGTGGTCCAGCGGATATTGGAAATCCATACTTGAAAGAATCTCGTTGATGAATCAACTATTTTAGGAAAAAGCCCTACAAGATTTTTCTCTCCTCCTTCTTGTGGGGCTTTTTTACGGAGTGCTCATGAAAAAAGAACGATTTATATTAGATACGGACCCAGGCATTGATGATGCGCTGACCATTTTATATGCTCTGGCTTCCCCTGAGGTAAAAATGGAAGCCATCACTATCGTGAATGGGAACTGCCCGATGGAGCAGGGGACCATTAATGCACTCAGCGTGCTGGAACTGATGAAAACCACCCACATTCCCGTCGCGAAAGGGATGGCAAGACCGCTGCTCCTGCCGGTTATCAATGCAGAAGTAACCCATGGCAAGACAGGATTGGGTTACGCTGAACTACCTGCTCCTATGATAAAGCCTGATCCAAGGCATGCTGTGGAGCTTATTCGCGATCTGGTTTTGCAGGATCCCGGTGAGCTCAATATCGTAGCCATTGGACCGTTGACTAACATTGCCATGACGGTCCGTTTATACCCTGAGATCGTTGGAGCCGTGAAACATATCTATATCATGGGTGGAGCGATCAATCACTGTGGAAATATGACGCCACAGGCGGAATTCAATATTTATTGTGATCCCCATGCTGCGCATGTTGTCTTCCACTCCGGTATTCCCTTTACGCTGGTACCGTTGGATGTAACGTACCAGGTATTGCTAACTGGGTCTGATCTGTTAAAGATAGAAGAATGCAATACCCCAATTAGCGATTTCATTGTGAAATCTTCACGATATGTTATGGAGTACCTTTCGGAATCTCAGGAGGTTATGGGTTGTGCCTTGAATGATCCGTTGGCATTGGCAGCCATGTTTCAACCAGACTTACTTACCATGCAGCATCTTGTGATAGATGTGGACCCCAATGAAGGAGTCAGCATGGGCAAAACTTTCGCGGATTTCTATAACTATGACAAGAAAAAAGAAAACGGATTTGCAGCCCTTGATGTTCAAGCCAGGCTTTTCGTTGAGAGGTTTTTAGAACGTATGACATATATTTCGCAATAACGAATGTCATGAATAAATACGACAAAAGTAATCACCTTGACAAAATAATGTTTATTTAGTATATTTGCGTCTTATATGCAAAACCACAATCATTCTAAACGAACGAATAGCATAATCAAGTTCCTGATTGGAGGAGCTATTCTCGGTTTTGAGTGGCGGTGAAATCAAATGCTGAAAAGGAGAGGCTTTCCAAACGGAAAGCCTCTTTTGTTATCAGCACACAGGAGGTGTCCCGGAGAAAGGAACAGTGTACGTCAAACATAAAATAAAATGCCAAAGGAGATAGAAATGAAAAAGAACTCTATTATTGTTTTAGCTGCCATTATGGTTGCAGCACTCGTACTAACATCCTGCTCATCCGGGGAAGAAGAAGTGAAAGCCGGCATGGAAGGACAAACCTATGAATGTCTGGGAACCGCAGAAGATGCCTTGGTTGACCTGGATTGTCGGGAAGTGACCATCGCGGTAGAAAATGCCTATTTACCCTTCAATTACATCTCGTCGGAAACAGGCGAAGCGGGTGGTTGGGATTATGAAGTGTGGCCGGCGATTTGTGAATTGCTACACTGCAAACCTGTGTTTGTGGAAACTGCCTGGGAGGTCATGATCCAATCCGTATCAGAAGGGTTGATTGACACTGCAGGAGATGGCGTTACCATTACCGATGCCCGTCTGGAACAGGTTGATTTTTCGGATGGGTATGTTAATGTGGAACAGCGCTTACTGGTTCAAATCGGCGAGGATCGTTTTGCGAGTTTGGATGATTTCGTGGCAAACCCTGATCTGATGCTCGGTACACAAGCGCAAACCTCCAATTATGAGACTGCGGTGCAATACCTGCCTGAAGATCGCATTCAAGCTTTTGAACAGTTCCCATTCGCTGTACAGGCTCTTATAGCAGGTGATGTGGATGCGGTACTCATTGACGAAACTGCTGGTCTGGGTTACATGGGCGCCAATGCCGAAAGTGTAGAATTGATCGGTCCCTCCATCTCAAGTGATCAATTGGGTTTCCCCATCACGAAAGGTAGCGATCTGGTAGCTCCCATTAACCTTGCTATTCAGGAACTTAAAGATAATGGATTCCTGGCTGAAATCAACCTTAAGTACTTCGGTCCTGATTTCACGATCACCTACGACGATATTCAATAAACGCAAGATACTCATATACCGCCAGGTTAATTAAAAAATTGACCTGGCGGAATTTGGATGGAGGCACTGATGGCTGTAACAGACAGTACATTGTTTCAAAAAAATAAAGACGAAATGTCCCCCGGGTTACAGGGGAAAAAACAGGATTTCCCCTGGTGGATGGTCGTTATTGGAATTGTGATTATGGCAACATTTCTTCTGATCCAATTTAACCCTGATTTTAATGATGCTTTCATGGTCATCAAAGCAGGGTTAAGTATCACGATCACCACAACTCTCATTGCGTATACCATTGCTTTGGTAATTGGATTGTTGGTTGGGTTGGGAAGAGTTTCGGAAAGCAAGTTCTGGAGGAATGTGGCAACGATCTATGTTGAGATTGTTCGAGGTGTTCCCCTGTTGGTGCTCATTTTCTTCATCGCGTTGGTGCTCATTCCTGCAACAACGAACCTGATCAGTTCGCTTGGTGGCTTTTTTATAAAAATAGGATTAGATTCAATGGGCGCGAAACTGGTAACTGTAAACAACAGAGCTGTCTCTATGAACACACGCGCTATTATCTCGCTGGCAATCACCTATGGTGCATTCCTGGCAGAGGTTTTTCGAGCGGGTATTCAATCCATCAATAAGGGACAAATGGAGGCGGCGCGATCTCAGGGTATGAGCCATTGGCAGGCGATGCGCCATGTGATCCTCCCTCAAGCTGTGCGAAATGTTTTTCCAGCCTTGGGGAATGATCTTATCTCAATGTTGAAGGATTCATCCCTGGTTTCGATACTTGCGGTCCGAGATATTACCCAAATTGCCCGTTTGTACACCGGGCATTCATTTAAATTTGCAGAAGCGTACACTATTTTATGTGTTTTGTATTTAACGCTCACTTTGTTATTATCACTTCTGCTGAAATTGGTCGAAAGGAAGATCAGCAATGATAGAAAATAAACAACCCATGATTGAAATTAAAAACCTTTCTAAAAATTTTGGCGCAGTGGAAGCGGTCAATGGGGTGAGTTTGAAAGTATTTCCAAAACAGGTATTGGTCATCATCGGACCGAGCGGTTCGGGAAAATCAACGCTGTTGCGTGCGATGAACTGGCTGGAGTGTCCCACAGAAGGAGAAGTGATTGTTGATGGAGTCTCTCTTTCAGAGAACCAACAATGCATCAATGCCATCCGCTCCAATATTGGTATGGTCTTTCAAAACTTCAATCTCTACGGTCATCTAACTGTCATTGAGAACATCACTCTGGCGCTGCGGATCGTAAAGAAAATGAAAAAAGGACCAGCGGAAAAGATTGCCATGCAGCAGCTTATCAAAGTGGGTATAGCGGATAAAGCCAAAAATTACCCTGCACAGTTATCTGGAGGGCAGCAGCAGCGCGTGGCGATCGCTAGAGCTCTGGCAATGGAACCGAAAGTGATGTTGTTCGATGAACCGACCAGTGCTCTTGACCCTGAAATGATCAAGGAAGTTCTGGATGTGATGCTGTTACTGGTGAAAGATGGTATGACCATGGTGATCGTAACGCATGAGATGGGATTTGCCAAAGCGGCTGCCGATGAGGTGATCTTCATGGATATGGGTAAGATCGTCGAAAGAGCAGCGCCGGATGTGTTTTTTAATAATCCTGCCTGTGATCGCACAAAACAGTTCCTTTCTCAGATTTTATCGCATTGAGAATTTGTATGCCCGGCGGTACGCGGTTGCTTTTGAGGTTATTGACTTGTCATAGAAAACTAACTATAATAACCCATCAATAAATAGGACAATGTCTTATAATATGGGACAACGGAGTTTATCATGCAAAACGGATCATTTCATTTCTATAAAGACAAGATCATCATGCGGGTCAGAAACCGTGTTTGCAATAATTCCGAAGAATTGATCAGAAGTGAATTGTTTGAAAAAGTTTTGTGGCGTTTTCTAAAAAATTTAGAAGAAAGCCAATCCCCCCTGCTTGCTGTTTTCCCACAAGGGAAGGTAGACCGGGAATCGCTGGAAGCATTGATCGACACCCTGTTTTACCTTACTCGTCTGCCTTCTGATAAAGTGGTCAAGATCGTGGAGGGCTCGTCTTCTTTCTTGAAAGACCCCTTCCTTTTAAATGAATTGGTTGAGCAGCTCTATAATTACTGGCGGCATTTGCACCGCTTGATCATCTGCGACTCTGTGTTCGACCGATTTGATCAAAAACCCTACCGCACTTTCAATGATCTGGTGGAAAGTCTCATGCATATTGTGCGCTCCACCTACCGCACCATCCAGGAAAATATCACCGGGAATCATCCCAAGATCTACCGCCAGGTGAGTGCAGGCGCAGAGATCGGTGCTATCGCGCTGCCCTACCATATTAATTATGCAGGTGGGCTTTACGATTCCTTGCAGGATATTTTTGTGATCCGGCAAGCTCTTATTTACCCGCCCATGATCTTCAAAACACCCATGAATAAGCGTACCGGACAATTCGTGCAGGTTCAGCAAAACCCACTCGAATCCCTGAATTTACCTGCCAACGAATGGCTGTGTTACCCTGCCAAAGTGGGTGAACTACTCATCATGGTGTATTTCTGTCTCGATTACTTTGAACTAGGATTTTCTTTGTGCAATCTCTTCGAATTGGCGGATGAGGAAGACTTGAAACGCAAACCGGATGCCATTTTTATCTACGGGGCACCTCCCGAATCAGCACTGCATGTGAATGGAAATGAAACGGTGTTTTATGAGGATGAGCAAAATAACTGCCTGATCGGGTCTATTCCCTATAAAGATGAATTTGGATATTTCGGATACCTCAAGAAGATGATCCTGACCTTGCATAATATCAAGCGTATGCGCGATGGCTTCCTGCCATTTCATGGAGCTATGGTGCGCATTACCTTGCATGGCTGCAAACCTTTTTCGCTAGTAGTGATGGGGGATTCGGGAGCAGGCAAATCAGAAACTATCGAAGCGCTTCGGCGCATTCGTTCTTCTGAGATTCAAGAGATTTTGATCGTTGCGGATGATATGGGGTCGTTTTCCCTTTCATCTGATGAGCAGGTGTTGGGATTCGGCACAGAAATGGGCGCTTTTGTACGCTTGGATGATTTGCAGGCTGGTTATGCATTTGGTCAGATCGACCGCACTATCATCATGAACCCTGATCAAGTCAATGCCCGTGTGGTGCTGCCTGTTACGCGCTATGAATATCTTGTCAAGGGTATCCCAGTGGATGCCGTTTTATATGCCAACAATTATGAGGAGGTAGATGGATCTCACAAAGCCATCGAACAATTCCAGACTCCGCAAGATGCGCTGCAGGTATTCCGTAGGGGTGCTGTCATGAGTAAAGGAACCACCACCACCACCGGCATCGTTGAAAATTACTTCGCGAACATCTTTGGTCCCCCCCAATATCATGATCTTCATGAACATATTGCACAGAGTTACTTCACCGCTTTCTTTGAGCAGGGGCTGTTTGTGGGTCAGCTGCGCACCATGCTTGGAATTCCTGGGCATGAACATAGTGGACCTGAACAAGCAGCTTTGGAGCTGATCGAACTGATCCGCAGCCGCTCATAGATCGTTTTTTCTTTTCTATAAAGCTCTTCGTTTACGGTATAGAACAATGGGTGAATCACCTCTAATCAAGATTTCAGGCATGCGATAATATGTTCGAAGAGGAACTTGTGTTTCCACCACGCGTTTATCCTGTCTCTCGATGACCCAGCTGCCGATCAAACTGAGTGTATTCACAACTGACCGAAAAATGGGGATGCGAAGACTGCGCTGGTAATTACGGATGTAGAGGATAGTATTTTCTTCGTCAACAGGAACAAACGCGATAAAGACCCGGAAATCATCACTGATCCAGTTTTGCCAAGTGTTTGGAAAACGGAACTGAAGAGATGGATGCCCTTCAGGTTTTGACAGCTCGGAACTTTTCTTAGGCGGAGTGCCATCATCCACACGGTTGAAGACCCACAGGTTCAATAGGTCTCCATCCCTTTCATCCCATTCCGCGATGGGACCATCTACCAGGCGGCGGTTTCCAGCTCCGATGGTGTTGTGGTGGACAAATGGAAGATGGACCACGTCAAGCTGGTTTTCGACAGCGCGTGAATAGTGGGTTTTCCAATGGTCCTGAAAACCAGCATACGAGTAGTCATGTCCCGTGAGGGAAGGGAAAAAATTAATCGGAGGTAAAGGATCTGTAGCATCGCCAAACCACAGCCAGATCAAACCATGTTTTTCTCGTAACGGGTAACCTGTCAGGTGAAAAGCTTTGGGTACAACCCCATTTTTGCCATAGGATGGGATATAGGTACAGTTTCCCTGTGGATTGAATTCCAACCCATGAAAAGGACATTGGATGGAATCATGGATGAGTTTTCCTTTACTGAGCGCCGCCCCTCGATGAGGACAGGAATCACGGTAGCAATGAACCATACCCTGTTTATCACGCCAGAAAACCAGGTTCTCACCTAATCTGCGAAAACCTACTAGCTTGTGTGATGGAACTTGTTTACTATCCAGAATCGCGTACCAGTTATTCCTTATCATTCTTCCCTCGACTGTAGAAAAACCCTCTTAATTGTTTCTTCATATCTTACAATAGGATTATCACCTATGAATAGAGTCACATTTCGGTTTTATGCGGAATTGAATGATTTTCTTCCCTCACAGCGGCGATTTTCAAATTTTGCTGTGGAATTTCCCGCCGGACAAACAGTTAAACATCTCATTGAATCCTGTGGAATACCTCATACTGAAGTGGATCTGATCCTTGTTAATGGGGTATCAATAGGATTCGCCTATCAGGTCCAAGATGGCGACTGTATTAGCGTTTTTCCGGTTTTTGAATCATTGGATATTTCATCTATTTCGACCTTGCATCCAACACCTTTGCGTAAGACCGCTTTTGTGATGGATTGCCATCTTGGCAGGTTGGCAGCCTATATGCGTCTGCTGGGCTTTGATGTGCTGTATCGCAATGATTACAGCGATGCGGAGTTGGCTACCATCTCACAAAATGAAAAACGTATTTGTGTTACAAGAGATAGGGGTTTACTAAAGCGAAACCAGATCGATCATGGCTATTTAGTACGAGCCACAGATCCGCGCAGCCAAGTGATGGAATTAATGCGAAGATTTCAACTGAACAATGATATTCAACCCTTCACACGCTGTGTACGTTGTAATGGAAATCTCTTCCCCGTGTCGGTGTCAGAAGTGCAGGAAAAATTGGAACCAGGTACTCTTGCCCATTTTAGCGAGTTTTCTCAGTGTGCCGATTGCGGGCAGGTGTATTGGAAGGGTTCACACTATCAACATCTGATGAGGTTCATCGAGTTTATCACATCTGAAGCAGCCTAGGTCACGACAATTTCATCCTTACCATTTTTAGCCGTTATTTGTGGAAATTTATTTTCCTTTTTTATCCTGAAGGAAAGCATAAATTTTCTCTTGTCCATTGAAGGTACCCTCAATACTTATATTTAGAGCTGAATACATTGAAAACTGCATCCTTGTCAATTTATGGAATAGGTGTATTATTTTTCCCTTCTATTGATTCAATCATCCATTTAACGTAAGATTAAATATAAGGAAGCTGTGAATACAATTGAAATTGATCGCACGAAGCTTGCGAGCATGCCACCTCAGAGTGTCTATACTCTGTTGGATTCATCGCCTGACGGGTTGACAACATCTGAAGCACAAAAACGCCAAACGTTATATGGCGTTAATCAACTGCAAGTAGAGAAAAAAACTCCCCTTCTTTTTAAATTTTTAGCCAATTTTACACATCTTATGGCTATTCTTCTATGGGTGGGAGGATTGGTCGCCCTGATCGCCCGCATGCCGCAACTGGCAGTTGCAGTGTGGTCTGTTAACCTTATCAATGGACTGTTTAGTTTCTGGCAAGAATTTCGTGCCGAAAAAGCTTCCGAAGAATTACGAAAACTGCTTCCTGCTTATGCACGCGTTTTACGAGCTGGTACAGAAACCCGCATTCTGGCTGAAGAATTGGTCCCGGGAGATGTGGTTCTTTTTGCGGAAGGCGAACGCATCTCAGCAGATTGCCGCCTGGTTGAGCAAGCGGCTTTTCGGGTGGACCAATCTACTCTAACCGGGGAATCTCGACCGGTTGGAAAGAGCAGTGATGCCTCTCTTTTAACTGACATCTCTTTTACAGAACAACCCAATATGGTGTTCGCCGGCACCAATGTAGCTGCGGGCACAGCCAAAGGGATTGTATATGCTACTGCCATGCAAACAGAATTTGGCAAGATCGCTCATCTGACGCAGACCATGAAAGAAGAGTTATCCCCGCTGCAGGTTGAGATGCAATCTGTTACCAAGACCGTTTCTGTGATTGCTATCCTGGTAGGAGTTGTGTTTTTCATTCTTGCATATACTCTGGCAAATATCAATCTGGCGGAAAGTTTTATCTTTGGGTTGGGAATGATCGTTGCTTTTGTGCCAGAAGGTCTGCTGCCTACCGTAACGCTGGCATTGG
Source organism: Anaerolineaceae bacterium (assembly GCA_003446605.1). Lineage (GTDB taxonomy): Bacteria > Chloroflexota > Anaerolineae > Anaerolineales > Anaerolineaceae > UBA4781. The sequence goes on along the minus strand of DMDF01000114.1, from coordinate 24,605 downwards.
CTATGGGAACACAGCGTATGGCAAAACGAAATGCACTGGTAAAGAAACTCTCAGCGGTAGAAACATTGGGATGCACCACAGTCATCTGTACCGATAAAACCGGAACATTAACACAAAACGAGATGACCGTAAAACGCCTTTGGCTGCCATCTGCGGAAAATACATCAGCGTCATGTATTGGTAGCTGCATTGATGTAAGCGGTGTTGGGTATTCACCCTCGGGTGATTTTAATTATCGGGATTCTGAACAAAAACCGGTAACGCGTGGTTCTTTAGAAGAACTGATGAGAGCTGTTTTGTTGTGTAACAACTCTCGCTTGATTCCTCCTCAAGAGAATTCTTCCACTTGGCATATCCTTGGAGACCCTACCGAAGCAGCCTTGAAAGTGGTGGCGCTAAAAGCAGCTTTCGATGAAGAAGACCAATTACGAGCGTATCCTCGCATCATGGAACTTCCGTTTGACTCGCGTCGCAAACGTATGTCAACCATTCATCTTGAACACCCCCAAGGAATGCATGGTATCTCTTTCTCGCAGGCTTCTCGCATCGCGTATGTTAAAGGAGCCCCTAAGGAACTGTTGGAATTATGTTCTACCATTTGGGTTGCCGGGCGGGATATGCCTATGACGGAGGAATGGCGTGCTAACGCTATGCGAGAGAACGACGAGATGGCTCGCGATGGTCTGCGAGTACTTGCCGTAGCGCAGCGCCATCTTCCACGCTACCTGGAACAAACTCCTGATTTGGTGGAAAAGGATCTCACCTTCTTGGGGTTGGTGGCGATGATGGATCCACCGCGTGCGGAGATCAGCGAAGCAGTAAAAAAGTGCAATCAAGCAGGCATCCGGGTCATCATGATAACCGGTGATTATGGACTGACTGCCGAAAGCATTGCTCGGCGTGTGGGTATTGTGAAATCGCCCAACCCTCGCATCATAACAGGATTCGAATTGGAAAAAATGTCTGATAGTGAACTGCATGATGTCTTTTCTGAAGAGGTCATCTTTGCTCGTGTATCTCCCGAGCACAAACTGAGGGTTGTGATGATTCTGCAGGATCTTGGGCACATCGTCGCTGTCACGGGAGATGGCGTGAATGATGCCCCGGCGCTCAAGCGTGCCAATATCGGTGTGGCAATGGGTATTACGGGAAGTGATGTGGCAAAAGAAGCTGCGGATATGATTTTGATGGATGATAATTTTGCCTCTATTGTCAACGCGGTGGAAGAAGGACGTGCGGTTTACGCAAATATTAAAAAATTTACTACCTATATTTTTACCAGTAATACACCTGAAGCTGTGCCATTTATCTTATTTGCTTTTTCAGCTGCACGCATTCCGCTTGCGCTGAATGTGATGCACATCCTCGCGGTTGATCTGGGCACGGATATTGTTCCAGCCCTGGCGTTGGGAGCGGAACCGCCCGAACCGAATATCATGCAGCAACCCCCTCGTAACTTGAAGGAGCATATCATTACTCCAGCACTGCTGCGCAGAGCGTACCTGATATTAGGACCTTTGCAGAGTGTGGCGACCATGGTCGCTTTCTTCTATTACTACTGGACGAATGGATTTGCGGGTCAATGGTTGGATCTGCCAGCCACTGGAACTATTTACCAATCCGCCACCGCAATGGCGCTGAGTGCGGTTGTGACCACGCAGATTGGCAACCTGTTTGCTCAACGTGCGGAAAATACCCCTATTCTGAAAATGTCACTTTTCAACAACAAGCTGATCTGGTTTGGAATACTTTCAGAACTAGCTGTCATTGCCATGATTGTCTATGTTCCATTATTTCAACGGTTCATCGGAACCGCAAGCTTTTCGATTAGTTATTGGCCGTTCCTGCTGGCATGGTCACCGCTTTTGATCGTTGCCGATGAGATTCGAAAGATAATAAAGAGTAAGAAAACAAAACGGGGAAGAAGGCAAGGAGGTAAACAATGAGAGTGCTCGTTATTGGTTGTGGACGATTGGGCTCAAATATCGCCAGAGAGTTGGACCAGCGTGGAAATGAGGTGATTGTCATTGATAATGATCCCACCACGTTGGAGAATCTGGGCAAGTCCTTTCATGGGCGATCTATAGTTGGGATCGGATTTGATCGTGACATTTTGACTGGCGCTGGGATTACTGTGACAGATGCATTGGTTGCCGTTACTGCCAGCGACGAAGCGAATGTTATTACGGCGCGTATCGCGAAGTTTGTGTTTCGTGTTCCCAAGGTTGTTGCGCGCGTGTATGATCCACGCAAGGCGGAGATCTATCATCGTCTGGGTATTCCAACCTTCTCACCTGTCATGATGGCTGTGAATCGAATATCGGAAATATTATCTTTTTCTCATTTGAAAACAGTTCTCAATATTGGATCAGGCGATGTCATCATTGCTGAAGTCGAAATGCCCGCATCTTTTGATGGAAAAGCCATGGGGCAGCTTGAAATTCCTACTGTCTCGCATCCAGTTTCATTAACAAGAGATGGAAAGACCATGCTTGCCGCTCCTACCATGCAGTTGAGGATGGGAGATGTTGTTCACCTGGCGGTTTCCACAGATATGACAGACCGCGTCAAGGAAATGTTGAAGTAAAACGGAGGATTTCGATGAGAGTATTGATCATTGGTGGTGGAAAAGTTGGAACCTATTTGGCAACCCACCTGCTTGATGAAAAACATGATGTGATGGTGGTTGAACAGCGCCGCGAGGAAATCGAGCGATTAGAGCGCGAACTGGAACCGCAGCATGTTATCCTCGGAAATGGAACCGATCCGGTCATTCTTGAATCTGCCGGGATCAGGACGGTGCAGGTTGTAGCAGCCGTCACGGGGAGCGATGAGACCAATCTGGTGGTCACCAACCTTTCACGGTTTGAGTTCAATGTGGACCGTATTGTGGCACGGGTTAATAACCCCAAGAACGCCTGGATGTTTACCGAAGATATGGGCGTGGATGTTGCATTGAATCAAGCAGACTTAATGGTTCATCTTCTGCTGGAAGAAATGTCTCTGGGGGATATGACGACTTTGTTAAAATTACGGCGCGGGAAGATATCGATTATCGAAGAAAAACTCAATCCATCTTCCAGTTTGGTTGGTCTGCGCATTGACCAGGTTGAACTTCCTTCTGAGAGTGTGATTCTGGTGGTGATCCGTAAAGATGAGGTACTGATTCCCCACGGCGCGCTTGTTTTGCAGCAAAGTGATGAGATCATCGCGCTGGTTCAAGCCGATCAGTTGGAAAAATTGGAAGATATCCTTAATTCTTGAATCAAGTTGAAGAGAATCTGATGTAAATAGGGTTTGGTATGAAAGAGAAATCCTTCTAAGGTCGCATTTATTGTAAATTCATATTGCGATATGATAGAGAGAAATGGGATACCGGAACAGGCTTGTATCGCAATTTTATTTATAAATGAAAGAGGAGCTGTATAAAAGATGGGATCTTCTCAACGAGTTGGGATTGTGTTGCTGCTCATTCTTGTTGCAATGGTTAGTGGGTTCTTAGGGGCTTATATTGGTGGATCGATGGTTACGACTAACTTTCAAGCTGTGCTTACACAAGCTGCTGTACCAACGGAAGCTCTCCTTGCGGTCACTCCGCAGGTGGTAAATACTTCCATTACGATCAACAGCTCAGAGATCGATACGGTTATTACCCAGGTTGTGCAGGCGATCGAACCGGCGGTAGTGACTGTGGTTGGTACCATCCCAGGAACCCAGACCTTTTTTGGCAGAACTGCAGATTCACAGGTGAGCGGAAGTGGTTTCATTGTCTCTCAAGATGGATACATTGTCACCAATAACCATGTGATTGAAGACACAACTTCAGTTTTTGTCGTACTCAGTGATGGGAAAGAACTGGATGCTGAACTGGTCAGCCGCGATATTTATGCCGATCTGGCTGTACTGAAGGTGGAAGGAAGCATGCCTGCAGTAGCACCTCTGGGTGATTCAGAAGATCTTAAGCCTGGTGAAACAGTCATTGCGATTGGTTCCCCGCTTGGCACTTTCCGCAACAGCGTTACGGTAGGTGTTATCAGCGCTACCGGTAGAACCCTTGATACAGGTGAGGGCTATAATATGGAAAACCTCATTCAGACAGATGCTGCCATTAACAGTGGTAATTCAGGCGGACCCCTGGTGAATCTGGTGGGGGAAGTAATCGGTGTGAACACCCTGGTACTGCGCGGCAGCAGCAGTGGAAGTGCCAGTGCGGAAGGGTTGGGTTTTGCCATCCCTTCGGATACTGTAGAATTGATCAGTCAACAGATCATTGAAAAAGGATACTTCGCGCGCCCTTACCTGGGAGTTGGTATTCAAAATGTCACATCCAGCATTGCACAGCGGTATAATTTAACGGTCGAGTGGGGCGGCTATGTCACAGAGGTGGCATCTGGCAGCCCCGCGGCTGATGCTGGATTGCGAGTCAACGACATCATCACCCGCATAGGGAATATTGAGATTACTGAAGAGAATACCTATCTTAATGCTCTTTTTGCCTATCAATCTGGAGATGAAGTAGAAATTGAGTTTTATCGCAATGGTCAGAGATTGACTGCAACTGTGATGTTAGCTGAAGCCACATACTAGATAATCCACAATTGAGGATCGATACGTGCCAAACGAAACTATCCAACCAGTTCGCTTGATTTGTTTTGATGTTGACTATACTCTGCTCACTGATGAGCAGATATTGACTGAGAAAACAGAAAAAACCCTGAAAAGGCTGCAGCAATTGGGAATGACCCTGATAATCGCAACAGGGAAAAACCTGGCTTCAACCCGTTCGATTGTTGATGCTCTCTCCTTAAACTCCCCCTTGATATTCATCAATGGAAGCCTTATCCAATATTCCAACGGAGAGGTGGTTTACAAGCATTCCATTCCACACACCATCGTCCAGCGTATCCTTGAATTGGGTGAACAACAGAATATGGATATGATGCTGTATTTTACGGAGGATACGGTCATCCGCGCTGGCGGGAAATTCCCGCACGCCTTGGATCGCTATGGGGGTCCATCACCCAGGGTTGTGGATAATTGGGATGATTTGGGTGATGAGTTGGAGCAGGTGCTCAAGATCATTTTCATAGATGGTGAAGATTACCAGCGCCTGGAAGAGATGGATGGCATCTTACAGGAACGTATCCCAACAGGTATTGACATGGTATATTCTCTCCCCTTTTTACTGGAGGTACAGCCGCAAGGCGTATGCAAGGGAGCCGCTTTACAACAAGTAGCCCAGATGCTGCAGATACCGCGCGATGAGATCATGGCATTTGGAGATGGGAATAATGATAAAGAGATGCTGCAATTTGCAGGGATCGGGGTGGCATTGCAAAACGCCACCCCGGAATTAAAACTTGCAGCAGATCATGTGATACCTTCCAATAATGATGAAGGACCGGCAGATTTCTTGCGTGAGTACTTCAATTTGCGCTGATAATTGGTCTGATCTTCTCTTTTGGAAACGCAAATAAAAACACAAGTATCCCTATCAGCAGGAAGGGGATGGACCCGATCACACCGGTGGGGTAAGGTCCCAACAGCACAGGGGGATTCTTGACCAGGAACAACACGCCGATGGATGCGATCCCGTTCAACGCACCGTGTGCAATGTTGGCTGGCCACACACTATCCGTCTTAAGGGTCAACCATGCCAAGAAGATACCTACCAGTACAGTAAACCATACCATTGCCAATGGTCCTAACCACGGGCTGCCGGGATAATCAAAACCGTAATTGTATCCCATCAGGATGACCGGCCAGTGCCAGACCCCCCAGATCACTCCCTGCAGAAGGATGGCTTTGGTTTTACCAAGTGGCAGCAATTTGGGTAGTAGATAACCTCGCCAGCCAAACTCCTCGCCGAAGGTGCTGACCAGGTTCATGATGGGAGAGGCAACAATAGCATAAAGAACTTGCATAATGACAATTTGATATACCGATGCTGTGCTGGTGTCACTACCGCTCAAGGCTAGCTGCGAGGTGAGTATGGATAGATTGGGATCAAAATAATCGGGGAAGAGGAGGAAAAACAATGCGGTCCCCAGTAGAACCAAAACAGGTGTGCCCACCCAGGCAGCCAGTACATAGCGCCAATCTTTGCGAAAGTTCAATTTTAATTTGAGATCGTTTTTGCCTTCTTTTGTGATAAGACGGGTTGCTACATTGGCGATAGCTGGACCCCACATATATACACTGGCTAGCAAAATGTACGCCAGCGTTATGGAGCCGCTCTCGATAACAATCGGGCTATTCAATAACCCCCCAGTCAGATAGATTACTAGTGCAGTAAGCCAGGAGATGCCGAACGCAAAGGCGAGAAAAAGTTTGATACGTCGTTTATTTAATGGATCCATCTACTTTCCTTTCAAACATTATGATTAAACGTTAACACCAAATACTTTACTGACGATATTCCCAACGATAAAGGAAAATAAGGCTACTCCCAGGCTGATAGCAGACATTTCTAGGAAACGCTTTTTGAAGTTGAGCCCTTTTGCCACAGAGATATAGAAGTTGAATATTGCGATTATTAGTATCGCATTGGCAATAGTCCAAATGAGACTGACATAATAATTGGATGCGATTAGATAGGGCAGGATTAGGATGGTGACGGTCAGAATGTAGGCTAACCCGGTGTAAAGAGCTGATTTAATGGGCACTTTATCTCCTCCCTCTGATTTGGAGGAAAGGTACTCGGAGGCTGCCATGGAAAAGGCGGCTGAGATACCTGTGATCAATCCGGTCAATGCGATCAGGTTTGTGTTTTTTAATGCGAAAGTCAGCCCTGCCAGCGCGCCAGTCAGTTCCACCAGGGCATCATTCAATCCCAGCACCACCGAGCCTGCGTATTTTAAACTCTCTTCATCCAGCATTTCTAGCAGTTCATCTTCATGTTGCTCTTCTTCAGCCAGAATCTGGGCGGCTTCGGGGATGGTATCCAGCAACTCGCTGTATTTTTCCTGCGCTTTTTCCTCGCCTTGTTCCATTAGTTTAATGCCAAAAGTCAGCCCGAAGATTTTTGAAAGCCAGAAATAGAAACGGATGCGCAATGAATTAGGTTTGCTCTCTGTTTCTGTGTAGCGCTGCCAGACTTGGTAGTGTTTCATTTCTTCTTGAGCAATGCGCTTGATTACCTGCGCATTGTGCTCATCTTTGACAGCTTCGGCAAGTTTTAAATAGGTATAATAACCATTGAGCTCTTCTTTTTGAAGGGCTAATATCTTGTTTTTTTGTTCTGCAGTAATAGGCATAGGTATGTTCCTCCGCTTGTGTGTGATTTTATTTTACACTTCAAACCATTTTTGATATCTTGTATTTTTATTAAAACTCTGCATACAATATTTTCCAATGACGATTCCGGTTAGAATATCATAGAAAGCCACCCACACGTATAACGGTTAAGTATCTGTCTCGCCAGCCGCAGAATTAATACCTGATGATTTACATAGTCTGGATGTTGGATGATAGGATGTCTTCCTTAATATCAACTGGAATGATGGATCCCCCCAGGAGAAGGGAGAATAGAATTTGAACAAGAAAAGAAGAGACCGCCCCAAAAGCCCCAATTTATCTTTTAAATCAGCTTCTTCTTCATAATCAAAGGTCAAGAAATTCTTGCTATGGGTAGGTGTGGATCACTGCTTCGTAAATAACTTGCGAACTTGAAATGTTCCCAAAATTTGTATACGGTCATCCCTGCTGTTTTGCATGGCGAACTGTACGGCGGGTAGCTTGCTTACCGGATCATGGATGGCGATACCCAGGGTGTAGTAACCATTGGTCAGAGAATCAATCGACATTTTGCATCGAACGAGCGTTGTTTTTCCTGGAATGATTGAGTGAATATCTATGCTTATAGGGAAGATATTGACAACTTGACCCTGTTCATTAAAGACGTAGCCAAACACTGGCCAATTGTAATAAATAGGGGCTATTCCTCCATTTGCAAAAGTAAGCTGAATGATTATGTTTTTCCCGAAGATAATTCGGTCAGGAATACGGGCTTTTTCTATATAGAAACGGTATCCCACTGCTGCCAAAACCTGGTCTACCCCTTCTTGCAATGATCCTCCTTGTTCTATTCTATAAGCGCTATTAGGACCGATGAAAGTGGTGTGTGATCGTCGCAGTAAATCAATGGTCCGCAATAAAGAAGAATCATAAAACTCTTCTGCGCTTATAGAAGATGTTTGTTCACCCCCTATCGGTGCGATTTGCCATTGATCTGGCAGGGCTGCCAGTGCGTTTTCCTCTCTGGTTTGATTGTATTCCCCTCCATTTTGGATCCATTCAAGCCAGCTGGTGGTGCTTTCAGGGTCACCGGTCATATCGTTATAAAAACCGATCGGATAATCCTGTGCTATAGCAAAGGGGCGCCGCATTAACAGATAGGTATTTGGAAATGCCTCTAAATAATGTTGAACATACTGGTTGCGGATATCCTCATCAGGCAGAGAGCGTATCCCTGCGTCACTTTTGATATGCCATTCCCCCCAGTGCCCGAGACTGCCCAATTCGATAAAGGCGATGAAATCATCTTCCCCATATCGTTCACCTAATGCTTGAATGGCTTTTTGATGATATGCGATCAATATGGGATTCGCGTAATTGGGGCTGAATCCTTTTCCGTAATCATGATCGTAACGATCACCATCCCCGTTGATCTTTTCATACAGCCAATCTGGGATATCAAGATGATCTTCGGATCTGGGCACATCTAATACAAACCGAAAAACGACGCGCTTCCCTTCCTCTTGCCAGCGAGCGAACTGATTTCTTCCCTCAAAAGATTCAAAATCAAACACGCCTTCCTGCGGTTCAAAATCGCGCCAAGTAAGATCGGCATATACCAGGGTGTGAGGCTGTTCGCTTTTTTCGATAGTTGCCCAGGGTGCCCAACCCATGAGTGGATTTACAATGGTGCCATCGCTCATAGGAAATTTAACGGTTTGGAATCTCTGGTAGAACATAAATATAAAACATATCAATAATACGATCAATAGCAACATAGCGAAACGAAAGCCTTTATTATTCATTTTCAGCCCGATTTATGGAAAATCAATTTAATTGTAATAATCTCCATCGTACTGCACCAAAGTCACATCACTGACAGATGGTAGTTCTTTGATGGCATCTAGGAAAGCCAGATTATCATTCTTTACGACCATCTCAACTGCCATCTCGATCTGATTTTCACGAATTGTTTTGGATTTGATCTCGTAACGGTGTTTGCGCAAAATTCGTGTAAGTTCCGCTTCGGTATCTTTCAAAGAATAATGAAAGAGCAGAATGTACATTTTTTTATTATTCTGCTGTTTATTCAACACCAGGAATAACAACACAATAATGAGTGCGCCCAGCAATGCCAGGTAATGCATCTTTGCCCCAATGGTGATTCCTGTGGCAACAGCCCAGAATAGGAACATGATATCCATGGGGTCCTTGATAGCTGTTCGATAGCGTACGATGCTGAGCGCCCCCACCATCCCCAGTGACAGCGCGATGTTGGAACTGATTGCCAGGGTTATTACAGTCGAGAGAACTGTCATGGCTGCCAGGGTGATCGAAAAACCATGGTTGAAGACGACTCCTTTGTATGATCGCCGGTATACGTAATAAATAAAAAGACCTAATAGAAAAGCAAGGATCAGGGAATAGACCTCTGGCAGCAAATTGTATAGGGCATCAACCAGATCGGTTCTGATGAATGTGATGAAATCTTCGAGCATAGGTATTCTCCTTGTTTACGGCATCAACTCAAACATACCGTAGTTTATAGATTTGTGCGTCTTTTATACAGTGTTTTTTCGCAGCACAGCATATATTTCGACATGGAACTGTAAACGGAGCGTGGAGCAACCAATAGCTCTTTAACAATCCCCGGTAAAAAATTAGTGTATTTTACTTCCATGATCAACTGATGGGGTCCCAGCGCTTCCACCATCGCCATTTTATAATTGAATGGGTCAAGACTTTCCATGCCAGCACGGATATTTCTATCAAAGGTGATGCGCACATCGCCAGCTTCCATAATGAACGGCTCACGCTCATAGTCAACGACAACGCGCGGGCGCATGATGGAGGACTGGCAGCGATGATAAAACAGTTGTTTTAAATGCGAACGATCAGCACGCAGGAACTCATAATCCTCATTCAGGATGGCTTCAGTTTCTTTTCTTGTGAGTGGGGCGGTTTCTTTGAGAATGTAGTTGTTCGACTTGATTTTCCGTTCCAGGTGGATGATCGCATCTGATTGGTTGTATAAACGAATCCGGTATTTTTCACGGTCGAGAATGCTCATATTTTTCTCGTTGTAAGCGCTATTGTAATAGTCATCAAAATACAGGCTTCTCACCGTGTAAGAACCTGAAGATGTGATATATCTATCCTTCTCAAGTACCCATTTCAGGCGAGAACGCAGCATCACGCTGCTTGCTTCATCCAGAACGAATTTCATCTCATGACGGTAGGTCATATCAATTCCCAGGAACGATGGATGTGATCAGACCATCACTGCGCACGTAAAAATACTTCATTCCATCGTGATAACCGCCTTCGGCGTCTCTGAAGTAATCAAATGCATACTGCATCTTGCCGTCTTCGTTCACGGCAGTTACTTTCCAGAAATATTCCCCCGGCTCAAGCAGCGGGATATCCACTTCGAGGAAATTAACAATGTCCTTTTGGAAGACAATATTGCTCATGCCCCAATTTTTGCTGAGAGTAAATTGATAGGTGATATCCTGTGCGTCAAAATCGTATGCTTCGTCCCAGTAGAAATGTACCTTATCTCCGATGATCTGCGGTTCGCCAAGGTAAAAAGGCATAGGCGCTTCAAGGGAATCAAGATAGTATTGATAATTGATCTGAATTTCATCGGGGATGATGCGGTAAATAAGTTCGTAATCCTCCAATGTTCCGGGAAGATATAACAGGTCTGGCATACTTAACACTAACTTATCGGTCACCGAGCGGTAGAGATTCATTTGTTCCTGGATGTGTTCTGGTGTGATGAATGCCAAGATTTCCTGTATTCTGGCATCTAGCTGGGCACGATATTGTGGGATAGAAAGAACGCGCTGGTGCAGCACCACTCCCCAGTAATTGGCGATCCCTTTTTGATAAAGATGATAATTATATCCGCCAAACAATACATTTTCCTGCCGTGCTAGAGAACCATCATAATCCCATGCCAGGAAATACCATTTCTGGCTGTTTTGAGGGCTGTACAAATAAAAATTTTGGGCATCTGTATCCACATTCCCCATGATGATGTTAAATGCCATCCAGGTAAAATAATTATCTGCGTCAAAATAGGTTTCAAAAATTGTTTCAATGGGGATGCTCCAATTGTTCACATCGTCCAGCATTTGGATCAGCTTGCTGTGATCCTGGTTCCCTTTGATCTCCAGCACTGTTTCAAAGGCGGCACGGTTGAAAAGGGGATCATCCGCTTTGCGAATTTGATCGGGATAGCGATAGAACTCGAACATGGTGGGTTTATAGAGTTGAGCGTCCTGATCCAGCATGTGATTGCGTAAAAAAGTCCGATTGGGTTGTTCTATTTGTGTAAAAAGCCCATAATCCACAAACGTGTTGCTGGCAGGATCGCTGGTTTCATCTTTTACAAAAAGATGAACGAACTGAGTTTGCAGACTGACCATTCCATCAATATCTTTTAACAGGTCAAAACACAACTTATTGCGGGTTCGGGTAATATCATCAACGTGTTTATTGAGGGTGATGGTGGATTGCCCGCGCCATTCCCCGGCGCTGTCGAATAACTCGATCTTGTAAGATTTCTGAGCGACAAGTGAGGCGGTATTCCCGCGCACCTGAATGGTGCCGTTAGGGATGATTTCCCTGTATCCAAAATTTCCTGGGGTGGGACCATTTTCATCTCCGATCTGAAAAATAACTTCTGCTTTCCCGACAGTATTATTCTGGTTGTCTGTGAAGAAAAATTTGGTGAAGTCATTCACTTCCTGCCAGGTATGATCGGTGTTATCTGAAGAATTCCCTTCACGCACGGTTACGTACATATAAACCATAGAAGCAGGATCGTCATTCTGATAGAGATCCATATTATCTACAAAAGGAGTGTCATTGATGCTGGCAGGTTCTGTGATCTTGGTATCCTCGATTGGAATATCCAGAATCTCTTCAATATTGAGATCCGGTTCTGTTTCCTCGATACTGTTTTGCAGGCTTCGGGTGGAAATCAGCAGTGCGATCAAGATTCCAATGACAAAAAGTAAAAATCTGCCAATTTTTTTCAATGTATTCTCCTTACAGTATAGGGTACACTATTTATTTTTCTCGCGTAAATATTGGCTGTCGGCAAAAAATATAATAGTCAAGGTGCTTGGTGTAATAAGATAAGCGGCTCCATGCTACCAGGCACATCATCAACCCGGCTGCCAGAAGCCCAAACCCATAAAAATTGGATGTCAAAGTGATGGTGTAGCGTGTGACAATAGTGTTTACCAGGAGAAGAGAAAATCCGCAAAAAACAGCTCCCTTGAAGTCCACGAAATACAGCAAAACCAGCATGATGCTGTTGCCGATTGCATAGAAGGCATACCCCAAACACAATACTCGGAAAAGACCGATCATTTCATTTGTGAATCCAAAACCAAGATTACTGATGATCCCTGAACCGATGATGATGACAATGATGGTGGTGAACATTTGCCGCAAAGCAAGATAAAACAGTTCTTGCTTAAGAACGATCACCATCTCGTCATACGCTTTTTTAATATCAACTAATGACCCCCCGTTATTGATGAGACCAAAATACAAGCGATACTTGGGGTAGAAATTGACCTCTACAGATGTAACAAAGTTGACCGTGGTGACGAGGATTGAAAGGAAGGCGAAGAATGCCGGGATGTCGTGCATGGGAGCATGATAAAAAAGACCGGTGACCTGTGTGCCCCATGGGCTTTTCCACATCAACATTAGATGGATAAATAATCCTAGTGTGGTAAAAAAGCCAACCAGTGAAAGAGAAGGATATTTCTTTACCCATTTGAAAAACTCAAAGCTGTGTTTCTTCCCCAATGGAAAATGCTTGTGTAGTACCAGCGTGTAAATGGTTAGCATGATGCCGTAAGCGAAACAGGCAGCTGCAAGAAGAGCGGCGACGATCTCAACGTGCGCGAACACGAATAAACATACGCCTACCAGCAAACCGCTGAAGATTCCCACAAAGAAACCGATCAGGATATCCTTGTAATATTTAATAGCCGTGATGTAGGTGATTTGTACCCAGACTACCAGAGCGGAGCAGAATAAGATAAAGGATAGGATTCCGTAAATAAGGGGAAGTTCTGAAAGAACCAGAAAGATCGCCCATCCAACGGACCCGATACATAATAGCGTCAGGATGACACCGTACATTGAGCTCAGAATACTGGTGTATTCTTTAATGTATACCTTGTCTGCGATGTAGCGAGAAATGGTGTATGAAAGTAAGCTGGTGAGGAGCAAAGGGAAAAGTAGAGAATAGGTCGTAATGACGATGATCAGGTCCTGCTCATGACTGCTGGCGCCAAAACGAATGGACAAATATTTTTGACCGAATAACAATATCGCTCCCATAAGCATCGGTCCAGCGATCACAATGCCGGAATAAAAAGTTGCGCGAAGTTTGTTGATCCCCCCCTTTTTTGCAAATAGTTTTTTTAATTCAAACCCGATTCCTGCCATGCTATTTCTGCTTTCTTATATACGATACGGTAATTTTTGACCATTGTAGGATGGTCGTAAAACTCTTGAACCCTTTTTTGTCCTATAATCCCCATTTTTTCTCTCATGTTCTTATTCTTACACATTCTCATTAAAGCTTGCAGTAATTCTGTTTGATGCATCGGCGATACATAAATTCCAGCGGCTCCGAGATCATCGCGACCGTCCCCATCAATCAATTCCCGACAGGAGCCAACATTCGTGGCTACCAGCGGGCGGCGTGCAGCCAGAGATTCAATTGCTGCAAAGGGTTGCCCTTCTGAAATGCTTGTGAGCAGAGTGAAGTCAAACCGTGCAAGATAGGATTTTACATCCACCAATCCGTCAAACCGAATATCTTTTACATCCAGAAAATCAATTAAATCCACGCATTCCTGGTAATAATCTTCATCATCAATATTTCCCAGGATAAATAAGCGCACATTTTTTATTTCTTGTTTCAGACGTGAAAAAGTGTAGATCATGGTCTTAATATCTTTGATGGGAGCGACGCGCACGATCGCGCCAATATCTATCCATGTATCATCCTCCTTGAATGGTATATCCGCAAAATCCTGATAGAAAATCCCATTGTTGATCACGTCACATTTTTCAGGTGGGCAACCAAGTTCTTGTTGTACCCGGCTGGCACGATTGAAGAGACTGGTGACACGATGAGCAGATTGGTATGCGAATCGCGAATACATATAGAACATGTTGATCCATAGTTCTTTAAAATAGGGAATTACCCAATCTGCACGAAGGATCTCTTCTTCTCTTTCCCTGGTATAGATCCCGTGTTCTGTGAGCACGTAAGGTTTATTGTGCTTTTTAGCGCACAGCGCCCCAATTACTCCTGCGTAGCCGGTCGATAAGCTGTGGTACAGATCCGCTTCTGGCATTTCTTGCCCAATTAAGGAAAGTATGGGAAGGAACATCGAGCGCACCGTCCAGAAAAGATCGGTGAACCCCACGAAAGGGAATTCATTCGTAGCAAATTCCTTTAAAATGGCAAGGAATTCTTTGCTCATGAATAATCTGATAGATTTCTTGGGTTTTTCTCCGAAACAGCGATATAGCACATCCCAATCTGGGTCTTTGCATTGGATTAGCTGAGATACTGCTTCGACCTCATCTTTCTTCAATCGGATGGGAATATTTCGGTCGAGTGGAAGATTCAAGGCAGTATCTAAAAAATTTTCGTTAATCGCGACCACATTCTCAGGGATCTCATACTTGAATTTTCCACGTTTTTCTTTTGATTCAGCAATTGTCCACAGGATGAATTCATCATCAGGCAACGAGCGGATAAATCCATCTACCCAGGTGGATACTCCCCCCTGAACGTATGGATAGCTACCCTCAAGCAATAAACAAATTCTCAACGCTTACTCCTCGAAATCGATTTCGACCCTTGCATCCTGTGCGCCGATCAGATATAGAGATGGGGTGACTTCTGTGATTGTTCCACCACGGATTGTGGCTGGCGCCAATTTGGTTCGCATCAGCAACCAGGCTTCGTCATAGAAATTGGAAAGGCTGATGATGCAGCCCGCATTATCACAATCAGTACTGACACCCAACCGATCAAAGCGCTGTACTGCCATCCCTCCTTCGCTAGCCGTCATGTTTCGTATCCCAGGTGCTGCACTCTCAAGCCAGATCAAGTACTGCTCAAATTGATCTCGCAGGTAAACCCAACCTTGCCCTTTGCTTCTTTCTTCATCCAGTACATCATCGGGGTGGACGAAATGGGAATTGACGTAATGCAATACAAGTTCATTGGCAGCAGTCCATTGATAGAAGGGGGATACGGCATATCCCGAGATTACCCTGGGGACTTCGATGATGCCATCAGATGCTTCTTCAAACTCCTGATCGTAGAATGCTGCAATGGCAGGATATTCAATGTATTGGGCAGCGATTACCCGTACTTCAGGAATAATCTCCGGAATCCATGCGCGAGCTTCAGAGCTCAGAATATTGGAAGGAGGAACATACGTAAAGAATTCTTGTTCGGGAAATAAAGAAATTCCGAATGTGTACAGATCCTGGATGGAGGTTTGCATGGCTTCGGTGGACGACCATACCGGATAACCCAATTCTGCAGGAATTTCATCAATGTTTGTTACCAATGGGACATGGTTGTACCCATGCAAACCCAGCTCTCCTCCGAGATCAAGCAAGGAATCTCCGAAGTATTCATATCGTTCTACCGATTTCTCTTCAATAAATGGTGGAGCTACTTTTTCATTATAGGTTTCTATCAATAGCCCTGTATATTCCAACCCATACCGGCGGGCGAAATCCTTCATATCAGGCCACCAGATATTGATGTAAAACTCTTCGATATCCTTACCAAACTCCTGATAAACAATCTCATTGCTGCCTTCAGGAATTGGACCTGGAAAGTCGTCAATAAATACCATGGAACTGTTAATTACCGGATAGATGAACGTGTCATATAACAAACTATAGGCTGCGCATATCACACCGCGATCATATTTATCTAAAAATTGATCGGAGTTGATGACGACAAAACGCCCATCTCCTAGATCATAATCCCATAGGATGGGGGTGGCATTGCGGTCTGCACTGGAAAGATGCACATGGGCTTCATCTTCCAGTTGTAATGCAAGGCTTGTATCTTCAACAAAGCCGCTTTCAAGGGTCCGCATTTTCATGCCGGGGAAAAGATCGCTGGTGTAAAGGATTTCAGCAATGGATGTGAAATCATAACCGTAGGAAATGATACCCAGCTTGCGGTAAATGGCAGTAAATGTTGAAGTGATTTCTGGTCTGATGGAAAACAGCATGCGCCCGCCGTTTTCCACCCATTGGGTGAGATCGAGTATCTGTTGGTTAAGTTTATCCAGATTATAAAAAGTGATGACAATGACTTCGTATCCATTTCCGATAAAGTCATTCACATCATAAGCTTCATTGATGTCGAAAATGTCATAGCGAACTCGCATGCTGTCGAGGGTATCGGTGACCACGGTCAACTGTCTCAAACCATCATCATCAACTGAATCATACAGAACAAGGCTTTTTGGTTCTCCCTCGATTAATTCACCATTCGTTTCGTCTTCTTTGGGTTTAAGAAAATTTAAGGAGGGTTCTCTGATGGTTGGTGAAATACCTGCTCGTTCGATGAATATAGCAGCAGATACCAGTGCCAAGATCAGGATAGGTAAGAATAACCAGGAAAAACTAACATTGTTCTTCATAATTGGCTGTTCTCCACCCAATCCATGATCAATTTACGGTTTGCCCCGCTCCAATTGATTGGGAGTTTTTCTATTTCGCGAATGACCTCGCGCAATTTATCTGCATCACGACTTTCTACACAGACGCGCAGAGAGTCTATCCATACCTGTTCATCATCAGACCACAATTCTGTTAATAGAGAACTATCATCCATTGCCGCTTGGTAATTCCCCAATGCCATGTTGTTATTGATCTTTTTGATCAGGATATCTTTATCGATGCCACCCCGATCAATTCTTCTCTTAAGCACATCATCGAATAAAAGGCGCTGGCGTTTTAGCAAGTAATCTTCTAAAATATCGCAGTCAATGTAATTCTGCACGATTTCTATATATTGGTCTAGCAGCGCAATGTTATCCGGATCAGTCTCCACCTCCACCGCGAGTCGTTGGATCTCCAATTGGAAATCCCGTTGGATTTTTGAGATCGTGGTGGCAGCATAATGAACGGTTTCGATATCATCGTTCTTTCGAGCTTCCATGAGAACATCGATATATTTGGAAGGGTTATCATACAGAGATTCGAGCATGAGTTTACGCCGCGTTGGGGTATCGTTGATTGAAAGTGCCTCTTCCAGAGGAACTAAATCCGTTTCTTCCCGTCTTGCTCGTACCGGTTTCCAGTATATATCCTCATCGAGAGCTAAATCGGAGATTTCGATGGGCTCTTGTTTTGAACCGGCGATTTTGTAATACAGTTCGACCACCAAACCGGCTAATAATCCAAATCCTGGAACAAATAGCAAGATAGCGATGAATTCCTTGTGATGTCTGGAAATTCCCGAAAGTATCAAGATGGCATAGATAACCACGCAAATGATATGGATGATCAGAAATATGAGCAGAGTTTGTTCAGACATTGATGATCGCATTGCTTTCTACAATCTTGCACACTAACCCAAGCTTAGTCAGGCGATTAATAATGACGGTAATGCTGGATTCTTCTGCTTGGGAAAGGATCACATAACATACATTAGTGGTTTTTTCGAGCAGCCCTGCATAATCGGTAGTTCTGATCCCTTTTTCGAGAACAGCGCTGAAATTCTGCCAGCTCATTTCCCCTTTGTCAATACTGATGAGTTGGAATTTGGTGATATCGCGATTTTGCATTTCCATCTTGATTTTTAATGTTTCTTTGAAAAAATCAGCTTCGAGAATTATGGTTGAGGGCATATACCATTTTGCCAGATTTGCCTCTCTGAAGAGCACCGCTCGCACCAGCGATGATTCGATCAAACCGCTTACGACCTTAAACAAATTTTCATAATACATCGAGTGCTGCTCAAAAGTGCGTTTCCAGATGAAGATCATCCCCAAAGGTTGCTGATCTTTCATGATAGGAGCGATTAGTGATGGATAATCGGGCAACAGCGACTTATTGTAGAACATTTCTCCATTCTTTATTTGTTTAACTGCTTCGGGAAAGTCGGTCATATTGAGTGATTTAGGAGTGGATTCTACCAGAGAGGTGGAGCTGACCTCTAACCGGGCAAAACGCGCAGATTGATCCAGACTATAGATTGCTGCGGACTTATTGATCATTACGTCTTCGATGATATCCAGTGCTTTAAGAAACACGTCGTTGGAGTTGAGGGAATCCAGTTCGCGGGTAATGGTGTAGATTCTGCCATAACTATCACGATATCCGATCAGCTGTTCACGCAGCTGATTTTTTGTCTTGCGAGTATCTTCATAGATATTGTAAAGAAAGGCGTATTTCTCTTGCGTTAACGCAAGTTGTTTGTTGGCAAAGTTTGTTTCATTCTCTTTTTTATCCCATAAGTATCCGGTGATAGAGCCTGCAATCAGGTAAAGTGCGAACGGCAACCAATTCTCAACATGATAGATTAAGAGCTCCCAATCCAAACCGAGTTGATACCAGCTGTACAGATTTGAAGCACCTGCAATCAGGGATGCAAGCAGACCAAAACGAATCCCGTAGGCAGAACCGATCAGGATCACATACAGCAGGCGAAAATCGATATATTTGAATTGAACGAAGGTTCCGGTTAGATACACTAAACCCTGCATTACAGCTCCCCCCAGGATTAATTCGAGCCATTTAAGTAAATTCGGGCGACTCGCTAATTTAGCTTTAATTTGATCGAAAAATTTCTGTTTGGGTTCCGGTTTATTTTTTAATTGGCTAATGAGATCTTCCAAACTATTCTCTAGTCTGTGGGAGGGAGTCCAATTTAATTCCATTTTTGCTAATTTCCCATTAACGGGCTTTGTCGAGATATTATTTCTTGATAGAAAGTTGAATTTCACATCCGGGAAATAGGTGTGCAAATTTTGTGCAAGTGCGTTCAATGAAAAAGTGTCTGGTGACGTGAGATTAAATATTTCGAAATCATGGGTGTATTTTTCATCCAGAAGCCTGATGATAAAATTGGCAACATCATTTGCGTGTAGAAAGCTGCATAATGATTCCTGATTCGCCGGGATGTCAACGGCACTGTTTTTCAAGCAATCGCTGATGAGGGTATGTAAAAAGGAATGATTTTCTTCAGGCCCATAGACGAAGGGCAGTCGGATGATGGATGTATTCAAATGATAAAAATGATTGTAGTATTGGCAATATTGTTCACAGGTTAACAGGATATTCTTATTCAGCATTGAATCCTTTTGAGGGGATTCAATGGTTGGACTATTGATATCGATCCTTTCATATACTTCAGTAGATGAAAGAAAGATTAACCACGGTGAAGTTTTATTTTTATAGAAATTTAAGATATTGATTAACCCATCCAGCAACCGTCCCGAAATTGGGTTTTCCCCCGCAAGCAATTGTTCTTCTCGGATGGGATTGAAAATGATGGCGTCAAAATCATTGGAAGATAACACTTCATAGAAAAGAGGATCGGCAGGGTCAATGGTGTGGATAGTTATACCAACCAATTTATCACTTAATACTTTTGCGTTCGAGCCAGCTAGAATAATTTTGTTTGTATTTGTTTTAGTCAATTCCCTAGTTAAAGATGCCACCATCGCACCGAGGTAGCCTGTTATGAGAACATTCATGTTTACACCCTGCGGTTAATTATAGAAAAAATAAAAAAAGAATTACACGACAACCAAATTACATAATCTCTTTATATATTGAGCGAAACATGCCTAATAACGATTCAGGCGGCTTTGCACAATGTTAACATTTGGTGAATTAGGTTGTTGAAAAAACTTGATTTAACAACAACCTTATTCACATCAGTCAATTGATAATATCATGAGGAATATAGTAATGCAATCCTCGAAAACATGTGTTATTGAATTATCGTTCAATTTTTCTAGCTACTTTCTGTACAGGATTTTCGATCCTTGGTTCTTGTGTGTTGAAATAACTATATTTCATTCCGGCATTCCTTTTGATATACTTGGGAGAATTATCGGGAGGACGACATGCGCTATCGGCGGATAGTGGTCAAAATAGGCACTTCCACGCTTACGCAGGGTACGCACTGTTTGCAGTACCCGCGTATTGTGGAATTTGCCCGGCAGATCAAGCATTTACAGGACCAGGACTATCAGATTGTACTGGTGTCATCCGGTGCCATCGCAGCCGGGAGAGAAGTGCTCAATTTTCCTGCGTTGATAAAGCATGTGCCTGCCAAGCAGATGCTTGCGGCGGTAGGGCAGCCGCGCTTGATGGCTATATACGAACAGATCTTCTCCATGTATGGCATTAAGGTGGGTCAGGTGCTATTAACCCGTACCGATATCACCAATCGAAAAAGTTACATCAATGCACGTGGCACACTGGAGGCATTGCTTGAACAGGGCATTATCCCCATTGTCAATGAAAATGATACCATTGCGACGGATGAGATCGGCATTGGAGATAACGATAGCCTCTCAGCCATGGTGGCAACTATCCTTGAAGCAGATCTGCTGCTGTTATTAACGGATATTGAAGGTCTTTACGATGGTGATCCTAATGAAGCGAAGTCTTCCTTAATAAGGGAAATCCGTTCACGGGAAATCCCTTCTGTGATATGGGAAGCGGTGCGTGGTTCCAGCTCTGATTTAGGTACGGGTGGGATGCTGACAAAGCTACAGGCGGCAGAGGTCGCCCGCCGTAGCGGCACCACGGTTGTTATTACCGATGGTAGTGTTGAGAACATTCTTCTTCGTATTGCGGGGGGTGAAACTCCCGGTACTTGGATATTCCCGGTTCTTGATAAATTGGAAAGCCGAAAACGCTATTTGTTAGCATGCGCTCTCAAGAATTGCGGTGTGCAGATTGATAAAGGAGCGTTGCTGGCATTGAAAAAAGGGGGTAGTTTACTGCCGGTCGGGGTCACCGCAACTCGCGGTGCTTTTCAGCGTGGAGATGCGATCTATGTCTTTGATCCATCAGGCAAACCCTGCGCGATGGGGCGCTGCACGTATGGATCAGACGAGATTGATCAGATCAAAGGATTGCATACCGATCGCATAGAACAGATATTGGGCTACATTTTTTCTGACGAAATGATCCACCATGATGACATGATTCTCCTATTAAAAGGAGGAGAGGAAGATGAATGAAGTTCTTGCTATGTGCAAGAGAGCAAAAGATACCTCGAAGTCTCTCTTGTTAGCTTCATCCCATGTTCGCCGTGAGGTATTGGAGGTGTTGGCGGATTTGCTGTTGGAACGTCAAGATGATATTCTCGTGGCGAATGAGGTGGATCAAAAAAGCGCTTCTGCTGAAGGTTTATCACCTGCGATGATTGACAGATTGCAATTATCCTCCGCAAGAATTGCTGCCATGAGCAGTGGGGTAAGGGAGGTAGCTTTACTGCCAGATCCCTTGGAAGAGAAGTTTGATGAACAGATATTGCCCAACGGATTGCGGGTTTATAAACAACGCGTACCTCTGGGGGTGGTGGGAGTGATCTATGAATCGCGACCCAATGTAACTATTGATGTGTCGGCTTTGTGTATTCGATCCGGGAATGCGGTCATTCTGCGTGGTGGGAAGGAAACGCTGGCAACCAATTCTATTCTGGTTGAGTGCGTGTGTGCTGCGCTAGCCACGGTTGGATTACCACAGGATCTGGTGCAGTTCATGGATGATCCGGATAGGAACCTGGTAGATCAACTCTTGAAGATGTACGAGTATGTGGATATGTTGATCCCGCGTGGCGGGGCTGCCCTGCATCGATACTGTCGTGAAAATAGCCTTATCCCGGTCATCACAGGTGGTATTGGGATTTGTCATCTTTTTGTGGATGAGAGTGCGGATATGAAAAAAGCGTTGGATGTGATCAGCAATGCCAAAGTGCAACGTCCAACCGTTTGCAATGCGCTGGATACGGTACTTGTACATAAGAATATTGCGTCTATTTTTCTACCGTGTCTACTTGAGTGTATGTGTCAGGAGAAAGTGGTTGTGCATTTACCGCAAGCATGGATGGCGCATTTCGGATTGGCTTCTTGTGATGCAATTCGCCCGGTCGAACCCGATGATTTTGACCGCGAATGGTTGTCGCTGGACGTGGGTGTACAGGTTGTCGAAAACGTTGAAGAAGCTATTGCATTTATTACCGAACACAGCACAGCTCACTCTGATGGGATTCTTACACAGGATGAGCAAAACAAGCAACGCTTCTTAAAGGAAGTGGATTCCTCTGTTGTATATGTGAATGCCAGCACTCGCTTTACCGATGGCGCTGAATTAGGGTTGGGCGCGGAAGTAGCTATTTCAACCCAGCGTTTGCATGCCCGCGGACCGATGGCATTACAGGCGCTTACCACCTATAAATGGGTGGTGCAGGGGGAATATCATGTACGTGCATAATTAATAATGAAGATCTAATAATAATAAAATTGGTGTGATCTTGCTTTTCGATGGTATAGAAAATACCTGCGAAAAGAAAAAGGATCATCCTTGGTTAACAAAATGAAAGCCGTCGCAAACGCGACGGCTTTTTTGTAATAATGTTAAAAATATCAAAATGAAATGCTTAGAAACCTTTCATGGTGTTTCCAAGCCACAGCAGGACGAATCCAACAACAACAAACCAGAATTCGTTACCGGTGACGATGGGTAAGCCAATGAATTTACCAAGGATACCCAGGACAGCCACAACGGTTGAGAGCCAAAAAACGATTTGGGTGGGTGGATTGAGTTTCATATTTCCTCCTTTCATCATATTTCTACAATTAATATAACGTATGAAAAGGAAAAAAGTTGCTTCAATTCAGAGGTTTTAACAAATGTTAATATATCAAAAATACAGGATGCTCATTCTGAAATGAAAGTTATTACTTACGAGGTAGTAATATGGATCTCTACTTCTTTAATTTCATCAACACCGTGCAATGCCTTTAGCATTCCCAGGATGGTTTGTGTGATGATCTCTGCTGGAAATTCGGTCAAGGGGATTTCTTCCCCGTTTACCTTTAATGTTATGTCATTCATATTATTTTCCTTTCGATTTTTCTGTGTTTTATCATATTAAGCAGTGTATCAAAATCGTCATTGTAAGTGAACAATGTGTTTTCTCGTTCTTTCATCTCTCCTAAACGAATTTTGGGAATCCAGCTTTCCATGGCGCCCTCAATAAAGATGAAATCGAAGGACCCCTGGTGCTGCAGGTTTTGTACAATACCTTGTGTTGAGAGGGGTTGCTTAACCAGAAAAGCACTTTCGCTGGCGGAGGAGAACACCACCATATCCGCACCCGCCTCACCGTAAAGGAAGGTATCCTTTCCTTCCGTGTCAACACTGATGTCTTTGTCAGATATTTTTATGACGGCAATATGATTACCCTCAGCGCTCAGCTGTTTCACGATCTGACGCAGCAAGTATGTCTTGCCGATACCGGATTGCCCATAAAAGCCAAGAATAAAAGGGTTTTTAACATTTTTCTTCATGGCTATATTGTAGTGGAGAATGGATGTAGCGAGAAGGAGCAACAAAACCAGAATTATTGTAGTGAATTCGAATGAGGAATTTGGAATATACAACGAATGCGATTATTAAAGGAAAGGAATGCAAAGAGTACATTAGAAAATGAATTGTGTAAAAGAATCCAGAATAAAGCGGGGGAATGAGGCTTAAACAGGTAGGGAATTACAAGGGGTTCCCTACCTGTTTGTTGTGAACTAGTGGATCAGATATAGAATATTCTATCGTGATACTGTTTGAGCAATTCTGCGTTGTGTTCTGTTCCCCCATCCACATTTGCTGCAATAAAGACCGGAGGGGTGATTCCTCGCTCGAGTAATTTCTCTATGGTTGCGGTTGTCAGGCAGTGCATGATGGCAATACTGGTGATCCCTGAAGCGGGTGTGAATTTCGTGTTCAATCCTTCCGCGGAAAGAATTGCGTCACCTTTATCAACCTTGTTGTCGATGACAACGTCTGCGAATTCATACATCTTTTTGCCGGAAGGGTGGCGGGATTCTACCCCTTGCGTATACTTGTAAGATGTAATTCCAATGATCCTGATACCCCTCTCCCGAGCAATTTGCGCCATCTCGATCGGTACCGCATTGCGACCGGATACGGAAATGATGATGAGAACATCCCCTTTTTGAATCGGCTGGTTGTCCAGAATGACTTTCGCATACCCCGTTAATTTTTCAATAGCTGATGTTATGGTGTTGGGATAA
>DMDF01000037.1 GCA_003446605.1 Anaerolineaceae bacterium | reverse complement strand
CCGAGATCTCCACTCTTCCCCTACCCGCCGCTCTTCCTGCAATGGGAAGTTCCCATTCCAGATCGCGCAGGATAAAACCGGTCATATCGGTCAGCATGACCGCATGTTCGACATAATAAGTTTCCAGCACGAAGTCGTTGGTGTAATCAAAGGCGCCGGTAATCAAAACCGGTCCGCCGTTGGCATCCACGATGCCTTCGGGTAAATTGATATCGGTGGAGACAGCCGGTGCTTTTGCGCAGGCGGTCAACATAGCCATAAGTACAACTAGAAGTACTGATATTTTTCGTTTCATGAAGAGTCTCCCTTTCAAAAACTCAATGGAATGATTTTACCTGATAATAAACCTGTTCCGCAGTTTATAAATCCCCCCACAGATGGATATCCATCTCGGAAGCAATAGATGATAAAAGGATAAACGATACCATAAATATATTTACCTATCCCCCATCATTCAGAAATTTGAACACACAGGGCAAGAAATAAACCTGGAAAATCTATTTAGAATTCTTCATTCTTATTCACTATTTGTTAATCTCAGTAAATGAGGCAAAATATCCGGACTTTGAGATATCTTTTCTAATTTTTCGTCCTACAAAAAAATCCCATATATCATAGTACCTTCGAGTGATGAAAGTAAGAACCTTTAATAAGGGGGTTTGGAATAGGAGTTTGGAAAAAAATGTTTTTCTTAAAATGATTTCAGCTTTTGAGACCAAATTATGTTTAGCAGGAATGAACTCAGTTTTAATGGATTCAATTTCTGCACCAATCACAACGGGATCTAAAGAACCATATCCGAATTCCGCACACAAGTTCAAATGTTCAATTTCATGAGGATTAAACCCCATGATACGCGCTGCTGTTGCATCAATCCCTACTATATTACCGGAGGCTAAAACCATATTCATTTCTTTAGGAATCCCAGATTTGGGTCCGTTTCCTTCTAATGCAATGGTTGCATCCATTACCGCAAATCGCGGTTGGGTGAACCAGCAAACATCCACCAACGCTTTTGAGAGAACCGGGTGAAAATTATGCCGAAGTTCCTGCAAGCAACCCCACTGATTCTTGATTGCTCCCGTGATTGTGGATTTATTATGAGTTTTCATTAATGGGATTGTGATGAGTTCTGTATCTGATAATATTTCCGGGATCTTGATATCATTCAGAACGAGCCTTCCATCACTTTTATATTGCACAAACTTTCCCTTTGACATATTCACCCAGGGAATATTGTATTTTTCACATATTTGATAAATGCCTGTTAAACGAACAACCTTCTCGACATTACAAACAACTTGATCTGATTCGATGATTGAAATCTCACTAACATACTCGCGAATCACTAAAATAACAGCTTCCACCACCCATGGAGAACTAATTGCACCGGGTATTAACTTATCCCATCCTAAATTTGGTTTTAATACAACTTTAGCGCCCGGGGAAATAAAGTTTTTCCACCTAGCTAATTCCATTGTTTTTCTTACAGATTCAAAAACCTCATTTTTAGAGGGCGTTGTATGTTGAATAGCAACCGGCGCATTATTTCTCTTCTTTTTTAAATTTATATTTAGATCAGTCATTATTCCCTTCAATAGCTAGATACATATAATTTATTTGCAGTTGCATGAGACAAATTTGCCTTAAAATCATATTGCTCAATTAAATCATTGAGGTGTCGTCTTTTAATCTTCTTGTCTAATTAATTTTTTCAGCCACAAGCCATGCTTGACCACCCAAAAAACTATGTAGAAATGGACATAATAAGTACAATCTAACAAGGAGTGGAGTGCGGGGTAGTTTGCTTTTTGTCGTATAGGGTAAAAATTTGGCTTTTATTTCTACGATTCTAAATCCAGATAGAAGCAAAGCTTCCGCCATACTTTTATGCGAAAGGGGAATATTGTGATCATAAAAATCCCAATATTTTCCATTTAACACAGCTATATTCGGTTGAAGGATACATATTTTACCTCCAGCCTTTAGAATTCTATGTATTTCTTCTAGAGATTTGGAAAGAATTTCTTTATTAGGAAGATGTTCAAAAAAATTGCTTACAAAAGCAACGTCAATGGTATCACTGGCTACCGAAACAATATTATCTGCCGATTCGTTTATAATCTCTACATCACTATTAGCATATAATTTTGTTATAGGGTTAATATCTAATCCTATTTTCTTTTTGCACTCTATGTTATTTATAAATTCACAAAAGCCCGTACCGATATCAATGACAACATCACTTTGATGAATATATTTTTGGAAAAAGTATTTACACAGAATTCTCCATACTTTCTCTTTTTTTTGTATTTCCTCATGATTAAATCGATTCTGGTATAAAGTCTCAATTACTTTCTTGTTGTCTTCAAGCATTTTTTGTTTTCTCATCACTTATATATTTTGCCGCTTTTCTACCCAATCTTATCGATCCACTAATAGTCCTATCCTCGGGATAATACAAAACCGAATCGGTAATTAATAAACCTTTTATATCTGTGTGTAACTCAGGCAGAATTTGCTTAAAATTTTTATAACATATTGCCTGCGCGTTTTTTGCACGACTGATCTTATAATCAATGATCCAATCATCATTAAAATTTGGATTGATTCTCTTCAATCCATCCAAAAACTCTCGGATTAATTGCTCATCTGGAAATTGATATCTAGGATGATTTTCGTTGAGATAGTAAGGTATATATACATAGCCGCTATCTTCCCCTTCACAAATCTCTTGATTTAGATTGGAATATTCGATAATGCCATTGAATGGTATATGTGGATCATTGATATTTACCCAAAAGCCATCCGTGATTTTATGTTTTAATTTTAATAAACCACATACAACAGCAATATAATCATATTGCTCTATTGCATCTTGAGCAACAGCTGGCGAGAGCATTTTCTTTAGATTATTGAGAGGTATTGTTGAGATAACATATCCACAATGAATCTTTTCCCCGTTCTGCAATCTAATAGAATTCACTTGTTGTTCAACCACATTTAATTCAGAAACTTTCATCCCCTTACGAATCGTAACATTTGGATATTGCTGAATCTTTTCAATTAAAGCATTCACCAGGGTTTGCGTTCCCCCTTTAAGGTATCCCAGTTTTTCGGGTTGCCAAATATATTTTCTAGATTTTGCCACCCGCCATATTCTATGCCACATCCAGGCAGCAGAAATTTGATCATAATATTCACCAAATTTTACTTTTAGTAAAGGATCCCAGATAACATTGTAAGCTTTTTCTCCAATTTTCCCGATTAACCAATCTTTGGCTGAAATACCATCGATCGTTTGCCATTGCTTATGATAACGATCTTTAATAATATTTAGTCCAAATCTAATTCGCCCCCAGAATGGGATCGCATCAAAAGCTATTAGATCAAAAGGCGTAGAAAAATTATATAACGCACCATCATAAAAATACTTTGTCACACCAGTTTTCCATCTTAATGCTTCACTAATCCCTAGTTCTTCAAGCATTTCAAAATATTCATAATCAGCGCGACAAATAAAATGATAAAACCTTTCGATAGTTTGACCATCAAACTCAAAAGAACTGGCTAAACCTCCGAGGTTATCATGTTGTTCAAGAAGAACAACATGATAACCTCTTTTCCCTAAATCATAAGCAGCTGACAGACCAGATAAACCACCACCGATAATTACTACATCAAAATTATTCATTATTATTCCCATTAGTACGTCTCAATCCTGTGATGACAGTTAATAAAATTAGTCTTTGTATCAATCAAGATTTCGTCTTGTGTTTTTCGCCGCCAAACAACTTTCCATTGCAATATTACTAGATATGCTCATACTCACTGAATGCCTCCTCAGAAAATATCAATCGCAATCGATGAACAATAATCATTCAAAAAATATCTAATTACTGACCCTATAAATTCCCGGTTCGATCATCTCGGAATATTTAAAACACCTTAAAATCACGTCAAAATCGGTTGAGTTTTCAGGGCCAACAACTATCGTATAGTTGATGCTATCGACTATATTGCATATATCTTTGTCTTTTTCGCGGGGTGTATAAACCAATCCTTTTCTTTCTGTATATAACAAGAAGTTAGGAGACCAATCATTTTGAATAGAAATAACATATTCTTTTTCCGTTGTTAAAACCTTGGTCTTTCTTGCTAATGGGATGGTATTTGCGTTGAAGTAAGCAATGGAATTTTCAGTTTCTGCTCGCATCAATTTCACTTTTTCAACTGACTGCATGATAACAAATCCAGCTAAGAACAGGGAAAAAATATATAGCCATTTATTATTGGGAATAACATATTTAATGAAACAGAAAATTCCCACTCCTACTACAACGCTCATAAACGGTGAAATTGCAATATAGTAATACTCGTGAAGATAAAGATTGAAAAATATAAAAATTGTCAACAATGGACTCAAAACTGCCGCACTAAAAAAATCTTGCCCCTCCTTCGATATTTTGTTCATGTATAACATTCCAATAAATGGAAAGACTATCAGCGGACCAAACAGGAAGAAGTCATGTATTTTTGAAAACCATTCGACCCAGTTGGAAAAGCTTGTTTTTTGAGCAAAAGTACCATAATTCCAATTAGATAGATTTGAAGATGTAAGCCATACCGTAGCAATGTTCGCGTTTTTTATTGCATCAGAATGCATTGTCCAAAGCACAGCGGAACACAAAGGAATTAGAATGGAACCAATACAAAAATAGATCAGGGTTCGATTTTTTAGTATTTTATGTATATTTTCCTTTTTAAATATTGAAAAATCAAACTGTATGTTTTGTTCTTTTATCAATTTAAGGATCATCAAAATAACAGGAATCACAACAATCCCCATTGTCGTTACTTTAACCAAACATCCTAAAATTCCAAATATTGTTCCCAAAATAAAATACTTGTACCGCACTGGGACATTGATCCATTTTGTAAAAAAATACACATATCCAAGGGCAAAAGTAACCGCTAAATAATCCATCAGTATTTCAGTGCTGTATCGCACATTGTAGGGAAGCCAAAGATACAGAATTAAAATAATCAACACCAATGCACGATCTTGAAAATGTTCCCAACATAGAAGAATCAGAAATATCGCAGATGCATAAAAACAGATGAGGCTTGTAAGATGCATACCCGTATATAAATTATGAAATATCCCCAAGAACGAACCGATTCTCGTAATAATCACACCTATCGCTTGATAAAGGGGAAATTCAAAAGGGACCTGCCACGGATATCCATAAATGGGAGTTTGATAATTCATTAATGATATCCCTTCTTTCTCAAACCAAAAAGACGTCATTAATGTTTGTGCAGAGCGCCACCACCAGCTTATATCTCCCAGATATGACCAACGGGGAATTATTGAAAGACAAATAAGTGACAAACATACGATTAGGAAAATACGGTTTTCTTTACTGATGAATGGTTTTACTGTTCCAGTTGAATTCATTTAATCTCCAATATCAATCAGGGTTTATTCTTTACTTTACTGTATATACAGGATATTGATATTCACTAATAAGATGCAAATTTTTCATAAATTCAACTCTATATCCTTTCAACTATCTAGATAATATTCTAACTGCTCTATATTTTCAAACATTAACTTGATTTACCACCAGGAAAAGCATGAACATCTTTGCATGTCGCTTAATCTCTTGGTTGAACAATTCTTGTTAAAAACAATACCTCAATTTTCGTGGTTGTTTTCCAAGTAATGAGAAAATGGCAGTTTCTGTGTCAATGGCGATTTCCATCCAATTTATATATGTTTTCATGTACCGAAAATTCATTTGTCAACTACATTCTTACAGTAATAAGAAAAGGACTCTCCATTATAACAAGGACGTTATGGAATATTGATCAACGAAAACATCCTACTGGTTTGTGATAAGCCTATGCAGTTTCTCTTCAAGAACACAAATGTTTTTCACCAGTTTCCCCTCGCGTTGCCACCTTGTTTGCCATTGATATTTTCCGGGATAAATTTATAGGTACTGCCATCGGAGAACTCCAGCGTGAGGGTACACGATAACTATAGGTCTCGAGGGCTAATTCCCTAGTCATAACTGTATTGGTGTTGTTCTCAGCTGCTTTCAGATCCTTGAAGGAATAGACTTTTGGAGTCATCATCTCCACACCCCGCATCGCCAGAATAACCATCTTTTTTTGGGGTTCACGTAGTCACAAGGCATTATGCTGGCGTACCGTTTTACTGTTCTGCTCCGCTACGAGTGATGATGCTTCCGAAGCGATACCCGTGTAATATACGCTTTACGTAAGCTTGGAACACATGCACTTTTTTTCGATTGTGCAATGCTGCAATGAAAAAAAATGAGAACCAGGAACACGAAAAAGCCACAAATACCAGCAGTCCCGGTAGGATGTTGTGGAATTTACATTGATGATGTTATTAAAAAAACATGCCGGGGGGATTTTGAAAAAATCATAAGATTATAGGATATTTAAAACCAAAGAGCGGGCGATGGGACTCGAACCCACGAATATCAGCTTGGAAGGCTGATGCCTTACCACTTGGCGACGCCCGCTTAGATTTAAGATTGTACCCAGCATCCCCACACCCGTCAAGGGAAGGGCATCCTTGAAAGCAGAGTAACAGAGAACTTCTTAGCCCAGGCACGAAACAATCATACTATCATATTATTAATTTGTTATTTATTCTTCCGTAAAGGTAAAAAGATCCTCAATGGTTGCATCGAACACTTTTGCAATAGTAAAGGCAAGCTTCAGAGAAGGGTTGTATCTGCCATTTTCAAGGTGTACGATCGTCTCTCGCCTGACCCCTACAATAGTAGCTAGATCTTCTTGAGTCATGTTGTTTTTAGCTCTGTATTCTTTGATCCTAGTTACCATTTTCATTTAATCATCACCATTCTTTTCATACCTCGATAAAGAAATGCTAAATGTCAATATTTGAATTGCAAAATTGAAAGCAAACCCTATGGCGTAGGCTAGAGAAGACTGGGTCAAGAATTCTAAAACCAGGATAATTGGGAAAATAATCAATCCAACCACAAAAGCATTTTTAGCAGCTTTATTCACATTCAGTTTGAACCTTTCATCTGGCAGAATTCTTGAAAATCCAAAAAATCCAAAGAAACCAAAAAAGCCAAAAAAACCTACATTCCCAGTAATCAAACCTAATAATCCCAATAGACCAAGTAAACCCAACAAGCTCATTTTATTTTGTGTTTTGTCTTTCATCGGTCATCCTCCATTGTTATATATATCTAACATTTTGTTATAATTATATAACTTTTTAAAAATTTTATTAAGAATACAAAGGTTGTTTCTGTGTTTCGCCATATTTTCCCCTAACGAAACCAGGTTATGCAAGAAAGGGCTGATTCGGCTACAATTAGCGCGAACTTATAGAATTGCAGGTTGTTATGAAGGAAAAAGAAAACAAACCAATTAAAGGAATCAATCAGCACACCCTGCGCGATTTCATTTTCATTTTTCTGGGGGCGTTGGTGCAGGCGCTTGCCATGCGCCTCTTTTTGGTGCCAGGGCAGCTGGTAAGCGGCGGTGTTAGCGGAGCAGCCCAAATTATTAATTTCTTCACCGATTTCCCGATCGGTGTAATGGTCATGATCGGCAACCTGCCGCTGTACCTGATCGGCTGGCGTCATCTGGGGGGGCTTAAATTCGCCTTGCGCACCCTGTTCGCGGTGGTGGCATTTTCAGTACTGACCGATGTGCTGCCTCTCTTCCTGCCCATCCAGCGCATTACCGGCGATATGCTGCTCAACACCCTGTACGGTGGGGTGCTGCTGGGCGTCGGGCTGGGATTGGTATATCACGGCAGGGGTACCAGTGGCGGGACCGATATCCTGGGGCGCATCCTGAATTTTCGGTTCGGCTTCTCCATCTCAACCGCCTACATGCTGACAGATTCGCTGGTGGTGCTGGCGAGCGGTTTTGCATTCGGCTGGGAAAAAGCACTGTACGGCTTGATCGTCATCTACGTCAGCGGTTTGGTGGCAGAAACCGTATCTGAAGGCTCCAGCGTGGTGCGCACTGCCATGGTTATTACGGAACAACCCGCCGCCATTGCGGCACAGATCATGGAGCAGCTTGAGCGCGGGGTCACCTATATCGGCGGAAAGGGAGCTTACACCGGTGCAAGCCGCACCATCCTGTATTGTGTCATTTCACGCCCTGAGGTGAGCATCTTGAAAGGCATCGTCAGCGAGATCGACCCGCAAGCCTTCATGGTGATCGGGCAGGCAAATGAAGCACTGGGAGAAGGTTTTAGACCCCTTACAAAGAACTAAAATCAATTCAAGCAGAAAATTGCAGGATCGCCGCCAGGGTGAGCGCTATCTGCGCCAAGTGGTAGGTTACCCGAACCCAGAAACGCCCCTTGGGGAAATCAGCCACAAATTCCCGGTAAGCCAGCATGGTATCAGAACAGAAGAACAGGCAGCCTCCAATTGCTGTTAATCCAGCCGCAGGCTGCTGCCAATCAGCAGAGAAAAGGGTGGAGACCGAGAAAAACACCATCACGCTGATGACAAGCATGTAGAAAATGACCGGGAGCTTCAACTTGCGGGAAGATGCCCGGCTGCTTATACCCTTCAAAATTCGCGGTGCGATGAAAACTAACAACAGCACAATCACTGCCATCAAAATGAAATGGGATAAACGTAGCATGCTGAGAGGGAACCATAACCCGGCGATGTATGCCAGATGCCCCAGCAAGAAAGCCAGCAACCCATAAAAAAAATAGCGCTGTGGCCGCAGCAAAAAGATATCCCCCAGCAATCCAAAACCCAACGCCCAACCGAACCACTTAAGATTTCCGTCAAAGCCGGTCGACAGCCCCAACCCTCCCAGCAGCACCATCATGGTGGCTGGTTTGGTGAAACGGTTCAGGCGCTCCTTCTCATGCCATACCGCATACCAATCCAACATGGCTACCAAAAGAACAATACTTAACCACCCTGTTTTCATCACTCCTCCACATCTTGATATCCCATCCGTTGTAGAAATACATTATTGTTACGCCAGTTCTCGCTCACTTTCACTCGCAGTTCCAAATAGATGGAACGCCCGCTCATCTCTTCAATTAACTTTCGCGCCATGCTACCGATCTTCTTGAGCATACTGCCGCCCTTCCCGATCACAATACCCTTTTGTGAATCCTTCTCCACGAAGATCGTAGCGGCGATGAAAGCAGCGCCATTCTCGCGTTCGGTATATTCATCCACCCGCACCGCGATGGCATGTGGCACCTCCTGTTGCAAAAAGATCAGTGCGGCTTCGCGAATGAGGTCGGCAGCGATCTGGCGTTCATAATAATCGGTGACCTGGTCATCCGGATAAAACGGGTTGCCTTCAGGCAATAATCCCTTCAGAATAGCTAATAATTCTGACAACCCTGCATTTCGGCGCGCAGAGATCTGGATAGAATATGGAGCTGGGTAGAGATCGTGAAACCACTTATCTACTACATCCAAATCTTCATTTTTCACAAGATCGATCTTATTTAATGTAAGCACTACCGGGGGTAGATCCTTGATGCCTTCCAGCATCATCTTCAATAATAGATCTTCATCCTGCGGAGGTTGGCTGGCATCCACCAACCATAAAATAATATCCGCATCTTGCAACGTCTGTTCAACGATAGCATTCATCGCGCGACCAAGTTTGTTGATCGGATTATGCATTCCAGGGGTGTCAATGAAAATGATCTGGGTATCTTCTCCTGTCAGGATCGCCAGCTGTCGAGCACGTGTGGTCTGCGCTTTGGGTGAAACAGCCGCAACTTTTTGCCCAAGCAAGGCGTTCACAAGGGTTGATTTCCCAACATTGGGACGCCCCAATACCGCCACAAAGCCGGCTCGATATTTTGTCTGTAAATTATTATTCATGATAGGGAATTATAAGTCAGCTCAGTCGATTTTCTTGAATGGAATGTCCTTCATGGCGCAGCAGCCAACTTTTGGTTGCCAACCCTCCTGGAGCCGAAAAACCGTGCAGATGCCTGTTCCCACCCACCACTCGATGACAGGGTACCAACAGCACAAAAGGATTAGCCCTTAGCGCCCCTCCTACCGCGCGCGCAGCCCCTGCCTGCCCAATGACTGCGGCGATCTCACCATAGGTACGCACCTCTCCAAATGGGATCTGCATGGTGGCTTCATATACTCTGCGCGCGAAAGAGGAGATGTTACTCCAATCCAACGGTATAGTGAAAACGGTAAGTTTTCCTCTCAAATAAGCATTGATCTGGCTGAGCGCTTGCGAGAGGATTAGGGCAGCATTTGCATCCAGGCAATCCTGCTGGGCGAGCAGCCCTTTTTCAAAACTGCCTAAGGAACTGAACATGCAACAGTTTATGCCACGTGCAGTAGCTGTTATCTCTAAGGAACCAATATCTTCATCCTCTATGAACGCCATACACTTCTTTTCTCCTGATTCTTTCATCATGAAATTTGATCCAAGTGAGCTTTTGACCATATCTTCACCCCTTTGGATCATCCCCTTTTGTTTAAGTATAACTGAATGGATGTTTCTTTTTCCTTAAAAATTAAGCTTCAGCGTAGGGTAAGCGTAGGGTAACAGTTGGGTAATCGTCCAGATTAAAATATGTCTTTCCAGTAACATACTCACAAGGGCGACTTCTCTTCTTCTCCTCCTTATAAAAGAGCCGGGGCTGATATCACCGGCTCTCTCTCATTTTAAATCAAAGTTTTATCGTTTTATGATACACTCATGCAGAAATTGCTTTTCAACAGGAGGAAACCATGGGAACACAAGCAGCCACCCATCCAATAGAGATCAATGGCGTAAAAAGAGAGCTACGCTTATTCGAGGTGAAGCCAGGATTAAAGATCGCCATCCTTAATATACTTGGGGATACAGAATTGGTTCAAGCCAGTGCTAAAGCGTTGGCGAAGAAAATTGATCCGCATAGCTATGATGTATTTGTAACTGCTGAAAGTAAGAGCATTCCTCTGGCGCACCAGCTATCGTTGGAAACCGGTAAACCGTATGTTATCCTGCGCAAAGATTACAAGGTCTATATGGGAAATGCGATCCAAGCTGAAACGCTTTCGATCACCACAGGCAAACCACAAACGCTCATCCTCGATGAAAAAGACCTGGTTCTCATCAAAGGAAAGAAGATCGCTATCGTTGATGATGTAATAAGCACCGGATCCACTCTTGAGGGTATGCGCAGTATCATTGAAAAAGCCGGCGGTGAGATCACCGTTCAGGCTGCTATTTTCACCGAAGGTGATCCACAGCATTGGAAGGGCATCATCGCATTGGGGAATCTCCCTGTTTTCACCGAATAAACAAAAGCGGTCACAAGACCGCTTTTCTCATTCTCTCAACAAAGGCACCGCGATCGGCGTGGCAAATATATGTTTTCAACTCTACTAAAAAACGTTCTTGATAAGCCGTTTGCAATTTTTCGCAAAAATCTTGAGCGTGTTGTTTCTGCACCAGGTTGATGGTGCAGCCGCCAAATCCAGCCCCTGTCAAACGTGCTCCCAGACAACCGATATGATTCGAGGCTGCCTCTACCAGATAATCCAGTTCATCACAACTGACATCATACAGATCACGCAAGGAGGCATGCCCTTCCAGCATGAAAGCACCAAAAGCGGCAGCGTCATCCTCAACCAGGGCAAGCGCAGATCGCTCTACCCGATCAATCTCATCCACCACATGGTGGGTTCGCCGAGCAACCACTTCCGGGAGCAAGTCTAAAAATCCTGCTAATTCCTGTTTGGTCACATCGCGCAGTGAATGTACATTGCTGTTCTTCCGGTGGATATACTGCACTGCCAACTGGCATTCCTGCTGGCGCTGGTTATAGGCAGAGTGTGCCAATTCTCGTGTTCTCCCAGAATCGGCGATGACCAGTACTGTATCTGCCGGCAGAGGAATAGGCTGCCACTCTAAAGAGCGTGTGTCAAAGAATAGCGCATGTCTGGCAACACCATGACTGACCGCAAATTGATCCATCAAACCACACTGCACACCGATATAGCGATTTTCCGCAAGCTGGCAGAGCTGTGCAAGCTGCATGCGATTCATTTCGATGCCGCCTATCGTCTGAAAAGCCAGCGCAAATGCCACCTCGATGGCAGCAGAACTGCTCAAACCAGCACGCATCGGCAAATCAGAAGCAATGACTGCCTGCATACCCTGAATAGAATAGCCTTTGGAAAGCATGACCCAAGCAACAGCTGCCGGGTACAGGCTCCATTGTGGTAGCGGATTCCCTTTTTCATCCACTCTGGTAACCACATCTTTTAAGGCAATGTTAACCTGTTCGTTTAGATCAAGGGATGTCACTTGCAAGACAGGTTCTTCAATTGGTTTCACCGCCAACCAAAGCCGTTTGTCAATGGCTGCTGGCAGAACAACCCCCATATTGTAATCAACATGCTCACCGAGCAAATTCACCCTGCCCGGTGCAGAAATGATCAGTTCAGCATCTGGTAGACCAGATAAGGCTAATTCACGCGGGGAAGAAGTCGGCTGCGGCATAGTAAAAATCGGTAAAAGATCAGGAAGAGAAGCCGGAAAAGCGTCGCAGTGCTTCCTGTTTCAGCGGAATACTGGAGGAGAGGTAATAATCCCATTTACCTTCCTTGCGTTTTTCAAGCCATTCCTTGCGGGTTAAAAGCACATCAACCATGAAAGCCGTTAACCCATCCGTATCCTCATCTATGATTAGTTGTTGGATTTGCTGCAATACCTGGATATATTTTTCCAGCACAGGCAGCAGGTTCTTACGGTTCTGCATCATGCTGATGCCATAATCTTCCGCCTCATTGACCAGTTCCAATGGTTTGAGTGCAAGGTTAAAAATATTCCCTGCCAGACGTTTGTTATCATCCCAACCCGGTTGGAGCATGGTGGCACCCGCCAATGCCGCAGCAATCAATTGCGGTAGCACAATCACGTTCGCGATTAAACCATCCACCTCATCCGGTTCGCTGAAATAAGGGGTTCCGCCCAGCAAAACCACAAGGTCAACCGTAACATTGATCAATTCCTGACGTGTATTCACATCACCGGCAATAAAAACCAAACTTTTTTCGAAAAGATCTGCTCGTGCATTGCCGGGCTCTTTATTCACATCTTGCAAGCTCTCATAATTGAAGGCAGGGATAGCATTGATGTAGTAGATGTTCTCCGGAAGAAGTTCTGCTGCCCAGCGGGTCGAAGCCCCAACCAAGGGAGCCATGTTCACCAGAATACTATTTGCTTTCATTTTCTGTGCCACTGTCGAAAAGATCAAGCGCAATCTATCTCCTGGCAGATCCAAAATTACAATATCCGCCTGTGCAACTGCCGCCTCAGCGCTGGAAGCGTATTCATCAAATGCCTTTACTTTTTTGGCATATTTAACTAATTCTTTATCCTCATCAAATCCAACACGAATAATTCCCTTTTTTTCTCCCGGCAAAGCCAATCCAACAGAAATACCCGTTTTTCCCAATCCTAATGTGGTGATTCTCGTTGCCATCTCACGCTCCTAACAAAAATTTTGCGATCCCGTACATAGCAGGTTCTAGTATCACGCTAAACAAGTTAAAACCAGAGAACTGCCCAACCACAATAATCCCGAGCAAGATAAAAGACCCATAGGGTCGGATCTGTTCATAAAAATAAGCTGGCTTTCCTCGTAAGAAGAAAGATAGAATCTCCTCACCATCCAGTGGGGGAATAGGAAGCAGGTTAAAGAGCATTAAACCCAGATTAATGGAGAGAAAATACAATAAGAACTCAAATAGGCTGGGGATGAGGGTCGAGGTAGTATAGACAGGGGTTACCCAGCCAAAACGCAGTGGGAGAGCTGCCAAAGCTGCCAGCAGGAAATTAGAAAGTGGACCTGAAAGTGCTACACATAACAGCCCCGCTGGGTGTTTTCTTTTCAAGGTATAGGGATTCACAGGAACAGGCTTTGCCCAACCAAAACCGACCAGTAATAGCATTAAGCTGCCAACGGGGTCTAAATGTTTGAAGGGGTTGAGCGTCAGACGCCCCGCCCAACGGGGAGTTTCATCGCCCAACTTCACAGCCGTCCAGGCATGCGCAAACTCATGAAAGGTTAGAGATATAAGCAGTGCCAGGATACGTGTGAAAAAGATGGATGGGGAAGCTATTAATTGATTGATCATAGATTTCTCGCTGGTGAAGCGATTATATCATGCGATATAATGCTGACATGTTATTTGATCTGGAAAAGGGCGATATCGTGCGCATGCGCAAGACACATCCCTGCGGGGGGTCGATATGGATCGTAACACGATTAGGCGCTGATATCGGGTTGGAATGCCTGACCTGCCAGCGGCGCATCATGCTTTCACGACGGGAACTCTTGAAGAAAATGAAAGAAAATTTAGGAAAAGTCCCTCCAGATGACGTTAGATGACCGGATTGCA
The DNA here is from genome assembly GCA_003446605.1 of Anaerolineaceae bacterium. GTDB lineage: Bacteria > Chloroflexota > Anaerolineae > Anaerolineales > Anaerolineaceae > UBA4781. The sequence goes on along the minus strand of DMDF01000037.1, from coordinate 7,982 downwards.
TCGCATATGAGATCGTGAAATAAAATATGCCAATATTAGATGAAAGCACTCTCGAATTTCTCAGTCACAGCCCTGACCAAACACGCCGTGTGGGGGCTCGTTTAGGTTCACTGCTAAAAAAGGGAGACGTGCTGTGTTTGAACGGCGACCTGGGTGCCGGCAAAACAACGCTGGTACAGGGTATTACCCAGGGGTGGGGTTCACCCGACCCGGTCACGAGCCCTACCTTTGTGCTCATCAATAACTATCGACGTCCGGATGGACAGCAACTCTCCCATTTGGACGCATACCGCCTGGCAGACGCGCTGGAAGCAGAAGCGCTGGATATCGATTACCTGCTGGAAAGTGGACCGCTGATCGTGGAATGGCCAAAACGCATCCTTTCTGCTCTGCCCAAGGACCATCTTTGGATAGATTTGAGCTACACCGGTGAACAGCAGCGTATGCTGATGATCAAACCGGTTGGCAATTTCTATAAAAATATCATCATACAATTAAGAAAACAAATTTTCACAGGATTACTATGATTCTGGCAATTGATACATCAACACAATGGCTGAGTATCGCACTGTATGATTGGGAAAACGAGGTTTTTCCATACGAGAAGACCTGGCGTTCCTCACGCCGACACACCACCGAACTGGCACCCGCTGTTGATAAAATATTGATAGATTCGGGTATTACAGCTGATAACCTGAAAGCAGTAGCCATTGCTACAGGACCCGGTTCTTTCACTAGTCTGCGTATCGGCTTGGCTTTTGCCAAAGGAATGGCGCTGGTAAATCATCTGGATCTGATCGGTATACCCAGCCTGGATATTCTGGCAGCCACTGTACCCCCAGCATCAATCCCTCTGATCTGTATATTACAAGCAGGTAGAAAAAACCTGGCTGCCTGCCGTTATCATTTTGATGAAATGTGGAAAGAAGAGGGGGAGACTTTCGTCACCACCCCTCAAGAATTAAGTGAAAACATCTATACAGAAACCATCATCTGCGGTGAAATGGATCATGAAATGCGTAGAATTATCGGTCGAAAATGGAAAAAAGCGCAGTTGTGCTCTCCATCAGCCAGCATCCGACGCGCATCAACACTGGCAGAACTAGCCAGTATCAGACTATCTAAAGATATGACGGATGACCCCGCGTTGCTTGCCCCTATCTACTTGCACACCATCAACTCGATCCCTGTAATAGAGTGACCGGTAAAGGTACAATCGGGCAGAGCATTGTAAAATTACCAAAAAAGAAAGGAAGAACCGTGAACCCTCAGAATACCCTAGATGAGATTCGATCAGAGATCGCGCAATGTCACCGTTGCAGTCTGGCAGACGGCAGAAAACGTACCGTCCCTGGAGAGGGACCAACCAATGCAGATATCATGTTCATTGGAGAGGGACCCGGCTTTTATGAAAATGAACAGGGGAAACCATTTGTCGGGCAGGCAGGTAAATTCTTGGATGAATTACTGGCAACGGCTGGCTACGAGAGAGAAAACGTATTCATCACGAATGTGGTAAAATGCCGTCCCCCAGGCAATCGCGACCCACAGCCGGAAGAATTGACAGCATGTGCAAATTATCTGGACCGGCAGATCGCCATTATCCAACCAAAGGTCATCGTCACTCTGGGTCGTCATTCAATGGGTAAATATTTCACCAATGCCAAGATCAGCCTCATTCACGGTCGAGCAGCATGGGTTAATGGGCAGTTAGTGGTAGCAATGTACCATCCCGCAGCAGGGTTACACCAACCTAATCTAAAATCAACCATCCTAGCAGATTTTCGCAAACTACCCGAGATCATCGAACAGGCAAAAAAATCTGAAAACATTCAAAAAATAAGCCGTCAAATTGAAGAAGAAACTCCCGAAGATGATGCAACCCAATTGAGTTTCTTCTAGAAGAGGAAAAATGAACCACGCAAAAGAGTTAATCACAAAATTCGAGGATAAGAGCGCCCATATTGGTGTTCTGGGGCTTGGGTATGTTGGCTTACCGCTGGCAGTGGTTTTCGCACAGGCTGGTTTTGAGGTAACCGGAATTGATCCAGTCGAAGAAAAGGTAAAAAGCCTTGGTCAAGGAAAAAGTTATGTGCTGGATGTACCAGATGAGACCATTAAGATGCTCACTGCCAGTGGTAAATTGAAAGCCACCACAGATTTTTCGGTGCTCAAAGATCTAGATGCTGTGAGCATTTGTGTTCCAACACCCCTGCGTAAGACTGGCGATCCTGATCTTTCCTTTATCATTTCTGTTACCGATTCGCTGAAACAATATGTGCATCCGGGCATGGCTGTGGTGCTAGAATCCACCACCTATCCCGGCACAACCCGCGAATTACTGAAAACTAAACTGACAGAAGGAAACGAATTAAAAGTTGGAGAAGACCTGTTCCTGGCATTCTCGCCTGAACGGGTCGACCCCGGCAGGATTGATTTCACCACCATCAACACACCCAAAGTCATCGGAGGGATCACACCCGCCTGCCTGGAGGTAACAACCAGCTGGTACGGGCAAGCATTGGAAAAAGTTGTGCCGGTCTCTTCCGCTGAGGTCGCCGAAATGGCAAAACTGCTTGAAAACACCTTTCGCATGATCAATATCGGGCTTGTGAACGAGATGGCGATCATGTGTGACCGCCTGGGAGTGGATATCTGGGAAGTGATTGATGCTGCCTCCACAAAACCCTTCGGTTTTATGAAATTCCAGCCCGGTCCCGGACTTGGCGGACACTGTATTCCAATCGATCCACTTTACCTATCCTGGAAATTAAAAACGTTAAACTACTCCACCCGCTTCATCAACCTGGCTTCAGAAATCAACACCGGAATGCCGCGTTTTACGGTCACGAAAATCCAGGATGCCCTCAACACGCAGAAAAAGCCCATCAATGGCAGCAAAATCTTGGTTCTGGGGGTTGCTTACAAACCGGATATCGATGATCTGCGGGAATCTCCCGCACTGGATATCATTCACCTTCTGCAGGAGAAAGGCGCGCAGGTTCAATATCACGATCCCTTCATCCCCGCCATCCACCATGATGAACTGCGTATGCAGTCTGTAGCTGATTTCGATAAAGCCGTCAAAGAAGCAGATTGTGTTGTGATCGTCACCAACCACAGTTTGTATGACTATGCAGACATTCTTAAAAATGCCCGGCTGATCTTTGACGCGCGCAATGCACTGGGCGATCTCGGCAAGAACAATCCCAAGGTGGTCAAACTGTAATGGGTAATTACTTCGTCACGGGTGCAGCGGGTTTTATTGCATCAAAAGTGTGCGAGTTCCTGCTGCAAGATGGGCATACCGTCATCGGCATCGATAATTTCGACCCGGTCTACGATGTGCGCTTAAAAGAATGGAGATTGCAAAGATTGCAATCACAACCAGGCTTTACCTTTTATCGCGATGACATTTGTGAATACACCCGACTGAAGGAAATCGTTTCAAAATCCCAAAAAATAGATGGCATCATCAACCTGGCAGCCAAAGCCGGGGTACGTGATTCAGTGCTGGATCCCTGGGCTTACTACAACACTAATGTAAACGGAACCTTGAACCTGCTTGAGATATGCAAACAGAAAAAAATCCACAAGTTCATCCTGGCATCCACATCCAGTATTTACGGTGACGATGCGCCCTACCCAACCTCTGAAGAGGCTGATTCCAGCCATCCACTGCAACCTTATGCAGCCAGTAAAAAAGCTGCCGAGACACTGAGTTACAGCTACCATTACCTGGAACACATTGATGTTACCGTGGTACGTTACTTCACAGTGTATGGACCGGCTGGAAGACCAGGTATGTCCATGTTCCGGTTCGCAAAATGGATTGCTGAAGGGGAATTGGTCACCATCTTCGGAGATGGGAACCAGACCCGTGGTTTCACTTATGTGGATGATATTGCACGAGGCACCATCCAGGCTCTCAAACCTCTAGGATATGAGATCATCAATCTTGGAGGTCACCAAACCATCTCCATCAATGACCTGGTGAAGAAAATGGAATCCTTGCTGGGCAAGAAAGCATCCATTAAATATTTACCAGCCCATCCGGCGGATATGAACGCAAGCTGGGCAGATGTAAGCAAAGCCAGGGAATTGCTGGGTTGGCAGCCACAGGTTACCCTTGAAAAAGGCATTCCGCAATTGATTAACTGGTATATGCAAGAACGACCCTGGGCTAGCCAGGTTTCAACCGAATGAAAACTGTCAAACAGATTTGGGAGAATTGGAGCCAAGACCACACCATCGTCAGGGTCTTGCGCAACTCCGGGTATCTCCTCTTCAGTAATGTCTTCAGCGTCGTACAGAGCGTTCTGACGGGGCGTCTGTTAGGGATCATGGGGTTTGGTGTGATCGGGACAATCACCACCTTTGCATCCACGCTCAACCGTTTATTTTCCTTCCGGATGAACGAACTGGTGGTGAAATACTACGGGGAAGCCATGGAAAAACAGCAGCCCCAGCGGGCTGCAGCGATCGTGAAAGCATCCCTCATCGCAGAATCAGTCACAGCCATTCTCTCTTTTGTTTTTTGTGTCTTGTTCGCACCCTACGCAGCCAGAACACTGGCAGATGACCCGACTCTGGCTCCGCAGTTCATCCTGTATGGCACGATCATCCTTGCAAATATTTTCATGGAAACCACCACCGGCGTGCTGCAGGTTAACGGTAAATTTCGTATTCAAGCGGTCATCACTTTCATCAGCAACCTTTTTACCGCGTTGATCATCGTGTGGGCATACTTCAATCAGGGCGGTTTACTGGAAATCGTAATCGCCTATATGGCAGGGAAATTCGTTTTGGGAATCGGTACCGCCATCATCGGATTTAAAGAATTGCGAGCAACGCTCGGTAAGGGCTGGCAGCATACCTCCTTTTCTTACCTACCACCCATCAAAGAATTGGCTAAATTCGCTTTTAGTACCAACATCAGCAGCACCATCATCATGCTGGTACGTGATAACGAAATCTTATGGGTAGCCTATTTTTTGACCCCGCTTGAAGCCGGGTATGTTAAAGCTGCCCTTGCGATCATTAATTTCGTACAAATGCCCATCACGCCCTTCATTTCCACAACCTATCCGGAAATCAACCGTGCCATCACCCAAAGAGCATGGGGAAAGGTCAAGGACCTGCTGCGGAAAGTAACCACCATTTCAGGCGTATGGACCATCGGCGCCTCGATCGTTTTGGCTATTTTTGGAAAATGGCTGCTTTCGATCTATGGGGTAGATTTTATTCCTGCCTACCAGGTTATGATGATCTTCCTGGTCGGATTAGGTTTTGCCAACATTTTTTTCTGGAATCGACCTCTGCTATTATCACTGGATATGCCACTGACACCTTTCCGCGCCAGTTTGTACAGCGGTATAGCCAAAATGGCACTTACCGTGCTGCTGGTACCAACCTTGGGATTGAACGTGGAAGCAGCACTTCTCTCCGCATTTTTCGTCATTTCCATTGGTATCATCGTTATCAAAGGATGGAAAGAGATCGAGAAACGTGAAAAACTGGATGCCGGAGAAAGCATAGCATGAAGATAGCTTGCATCACCACCTCTCAAATTCCTTCCAAAACCGCCAATAGTATCCAGGCAATGAAAGTATGCCATGCGCTCAAACAATGTGGAGAAGAGGTGAAATTGTGGGTGCCTTATTTTAAAAAAGCAGAATGGTCGGAGCTGGCAGATCTGTATGGGCTGCAGGAAGAATTCCCGCTAGAATGGCTCCCTTTTCATAAGAACCTGAAACAATATGATTTCAGTTGGAAATCCGTACAGCAAGCATTGGGATGGCAGGCGGATATCATTTACACTTGGGCACTGCAAAGTGCGGTATTCGGGCAGCAAAAAAACAAGCCGGTAGTGATGGAATTCCACGATTTCCCCATGGGAAATTTGGGTCCAGGTTTGTTCAAACGATACATCCGGAATCAAGAAAACACATTGACCCTCACTACCACACAAGCGCTGGCAGACGGCTTACAGGAACGCTACGAATTTAAATTTAAAGATGGTTCGCTACAAATCGCTCCAAATGGGACTGATCCACAACGGTATGCTTCTCTCCCAAATCCAAAAGAAGCCCGCCAGCAGCTTAATCTGCCCGAGAATATCACCGTCGGTTTCACAGGTCATTTCTATCGCGGGCGCGGTGTGAAGCTACTGCTGGAGCTTGCAATCAATCTACCCAATATCCAATTTCTATGGGTGGGCGGGAAAGAAGAACACATCCAACCCTGGCGCGTTGAACTCGAAAACCGGCATATTCAGAATGTCACGCTGGCAGGATTCATCCCCAACCAGCAGATTCCGATGTATCAAGCAGCATGTGATATTCTGGTTATGCCCTATGGGAAACAAATCGCCGGCAGTAGCGGCGGAGATATCGCCGAAGTGATCAACCCGATGAAAATGTTTGATTACATGGCAAGCGGAAGAGCCATCATCGCAAGCGAAATCCCCGTTTTTCATGAGGTTCTTTCGGAGCAAACCGCGCTGTTCTGCCCACCCGATGACAACCAAGCATGGATTTCAGCGATCCGTCAGCTGGTCGAAAATGAAAAAGAACGCGAGCGATTATCGCGTAATGCCAAACAAGAGGCGCAGCGTTACAGTTGGATAGCACGCGCAGAAAAAACCCTGGCATTAATCAAAGGTTTGGAGGGCTGCAATGAAGAAGAAACTGGTAAAAATTCTTAAAATCTCTCTCCCTGCCGCTGGGTTGCTGGGATTGGTGGTGGTACTTGTCAATCCAGGTCAAACTCTTTTCACAGCTTGGCTGGGGGGAACCATTATCTCTTTTATCTTTTTATTTGGAATCCTCTTCGTATTTGAAAAATTGCAAAGCCCTAAAAAAGTGAGGGTTATATCCACGGTTAATTTTTTGCTGCGCATCTGCACAGGCATTGCTCTCTTCCTGCTGCTCCCCATTTTTGGTTATGAGGAAGAACCACCTCAAGCAGGCTATCTATACCTCGATGCCTACCGCAGGGATTCCGATGCATGGCAAATCGCCAATTCTGATGAGTCAATTTTTTCCGGTTTTAAAGATGATTTCTACACCGACCAGTACGGGGGGATGCTGTCGCTCAGCGCAGCAATTTACCGCACCTTCAGCCCTGATGCACATCGCCCTGTGCTTATCCTGCTCATCACAGCATTCATCAGCACTCTGGGTATCCCTTTTTACTGGCAAGCCATTCAGGAACGATTCAACCCCAAGATCGCCACGATTGCTAGCTGGCTGCTGGCATTGTACCCCGAGAGCATCATTCTAGGAGGCTCACAAATGCGCGAGCCAATCGTGATCGGACTGAGCTGTATCATTCTATGGGGCATCATTCACCATCAGAAAGACAAACGCGCCAGTATCATCACGGTCACCCTCAGCTTTTTGATGCTGCTATTGATCTCAACCCGCTATGCGATGGCGATCGGGATACTCGTACTGCTGTGGATATGGGTGGACCACACCCCGCGAGAGGAGCAGGGGAAGAATAAGGTTTTGCGGAATATTTTTCTTGTCCTTATCATCCTGGCAGGGCTTTTTATCAGCTGGAATTGGTTGGTCAACACTGCTCGCTGGGATCTGTACCTAATGGAGAGCAGTTCCGGAAGAGTGCAGTTCGAGCTGGATAATATTGGGTCTCAATTCCGCATTCCATTTCTTGTCATCTACGGCGTCCTGCAACCCGTGCTCCCGGCTGCCATTGCGTATCCGGGCATTGCCATCATGCGCAGCATTGCCATCTTCCGTTCCGCCGGATGGTACGCGATCGCCCCAACCTTGCTGCTAGCTCCATTCTTCGTGCGCAAAGAAAAAGATACCAAGAACAGAAGGGTGCTCATTTACACGATTGCGTTCATCCTCTTCTGGGTATTCCTTTCCTCTCTGCGAGCGGGAGGGGATCAATGGGACAATCCACGCTACCGCACCGCCATTTTGCCATGGATTACCTTAGTAACAGGTTGGGTA
>DMDF01000045.1 GCA_003446605.1 Anaerolineaceae bacterium | reverse complement strand
GAGAAGAAGGAGAAAGAAAAAAAAAGAAAGGGGACCCCGGGAACAAAAAATGGGGAAGAAAGAAAAAGAAAATATGCGGGAGAAGAAAAAAAAAAAAGGCAGGAAAAACACCGAAACCGCCGCTGTAAATACCCAGGGCAAAATAAATATGGCTCGGAAAATACTCAAAACAAAGCTTGAAATCCCTCGATTAAGGCTTAATGCCAGAGAAAGCCCAATCGCCAAATGAGTAACAATACTGCCTATGGTAAAAATGATCGTGAAGCGCACCATTTTCCAAATGTCAGAATCCATAAAAAAACGGCTATAGTTCTTTAATCCTACAAATGGCGTGTTATCTATAATCATATTATTAAAGAAACTATAATAAATGACCATTACGATAGGGATCAACATAACAAAAATCAAAATCAAAAGCGCCGGGCCAAAGAAACCCATTGCGCCAATGGTTTCTTTCAATTTTCTATTATGAGCTTTTTTATGGGTTGGTAGGATTTCAATTCTTTGCATTATTTATTTACCTGGCAATCCCTGGGGAGCATTAAAAATTCCATGCTGCTCCCCAGGGATATAAAATGTTAAAATCGATATAAGATTTTCTTATTGCTCTAAGATGCTGTTCCATTCCGTCTGTGTGTCTGCCAAAGCTTGTTCAGGTGTCTTTTCACCTTTGAGCACGTAAACGCCTGCTTTGGTTAGTTGTTCCCAACAGGCACCAGCTTTTGGCATGCTCATGAGTTCTTCCACCATGTTATAAGTAGACATGTATTCACGAACCATTTTTTCGGGTTCACTTGCGCCATCTGCAACTGCAATACCAAACATAGAAGGTGTCTTATGCATTTCGATGCCAGCGCGTTCCATATTATCACGTTGCAGCAAGAAGGAAATGAATTTCCAGGCAGCTTCTTTATTCTTGCCTTTTGCGGTCATAGCAAGATCCCAACCGTGGTGACGTAATTCTGGTTTTCCGTTGCCATCAGGTGAAGGAATGGGTATAACGCCATAGTTTAAGTCCGGGTTAGAAACAGCAAGGGAAGCTACGTGGGCATCACTCTGAATCATCATGCCAACGTTACCCAATGAGAATTCTTCAACCATCATGGCGTCATTCTTCACATTTTCACCAGGAACGATACTTCCTGCAGCGCTCAGATCGGACAGCAATTTCATTGCTGCGATCATTTCGGGAGTCTCTGCATTGTATTTACCATCTACCAGGGTTCGACCATTGGCAGCATACAGTAAAGGATATAGGGAAAGAATAGAACCATTGGCAGCCCCGGCTTCACTCAAAGAAAGGGTAAATCCGTATTTATTGTTATCCACATCCGTTAAAGCGGATGCAGCAGTCAAAATATCATTCCAGTTCTGAGGAACTTCCAATCCTGCACTTTCAAACATATCAATGTTATAGTAGAGCAAGAAGGTTAATGTATTATAGGGAGCGAGATATGTTTTTCCATCGATTGGGGTCATGGAAGCCGGGAAATAATCAGCTTTATTAAAACCAGCATCGTTTGCCATATAATTATCTAATGGCTCAAGAATGCCCAGGTCATAAAATTCACGCGTCCAGGGTGGGTTTACACCAATGACATCGGCTATAGTTCCGGCAACATGGTTGGCTACAATTTGAGTCTTGGTATCACCAAAAGGCAATGAAACCAGTTCAACCTTGATGTTGGGATTTTCATCCTCAAAATCTGCTACTAAACCATCCAACGATTTGCCAACATCACCTTCGGTACCCCACCATTGCATGAATTGAATAGTGGTCATTTCCTGGGGTTGAGTGGGTGCAGCCACTTCAGTAGGAGTTTCACCGGAGGAGGAAGGAACAGCGGTAGACTCAGCAGGCGGAGCAGTTACCGTTTCCGCTGCACTACACCCTGTGAGGGCCAGTGCCCCTATCAACACGACAATAAGTAGGAAATTAAGCTTCTTCTTGTACATTTTTTCTCCTTGTAAATAATTTTTAACTGCATCAATTTGTTGATACAGATTTCCACTTACCCTTTTACAGCCCCTTCTGACAGGCCCAAAATAAAATATTTTTGACCTATCAGATAAAGAATTATTACAGGCAAACTACCAACCAGCGATAACGCCATCATCGTATTCCATTGATAAGTAGTTTCTCCCTTCATCATGGCAATCCCCACTGGAATTGTTCGAAGAGCATCATTCTGTATCAATGTCATCACAAAAATGAACTCATTCCATGAAAGAATGAAGGTATAAATCATGGTGGCAACAATACCAGGCAAAGCAATAGGTGCAATTATTTCCCTTAGTGTTCGAAAGCGTGATGCCCCATCCATCATTGCTGCCTCATCTAGTTCCTTTGGAATGGAATCGATATAACCTTCGAGCATAACTATTGAATAGGGAAGGGCAAAGGAAGCATAGGTGAGCACAAGGCCAAATATTGTGTTGTACAATTGCAACCGCACCATAACGATGAAAAAAGGAATCAATATCGCAACAGCTGGAACTGTTTGAGTTGCCACAATAAACATACTCAAAGTTTTTTTTCCATAAAAGCTATACCGCGAAAGGCCATAGCCAGCCATTAAGCCTAATACTGCTGAAACAATCGTAACTATCATTCCTATCACATAGGAATTCCAAAAATAACGCAGATAACGACTCTCGGAAAAAACACTCTTATAAGCTTCCAGTGTAAAAATTTTCGGTATAAAGGAGGCTGGGTATTCAAAGACCAGGTTGTTGGGCCGGACGGAAACGGAAATCATCCAGAGGACTGGAAATAGAACCAAAACTGCGCTAACTACCAAAAACGAATACGTTCCTATTTTTGAACCCCGGAGCTTTTTGAAAAAAAAGTGTTTCTTTGGCTGAGATATACGTTCAACTGACATCTATCAAAAACTCCTTCTCAATGAAACGTTTCATCGTTCGCTCAAAAAAATATCCCAATTTTTTTGAGATGGTACTAATTCAATTTGTTTCGTTTCCGCTTAAATTATTAATTAATTTTCGGGATGATTAAGGGGTTAGTTCAAATGAAACGTTTCACTTGGGTGTGAATATAATATCACGCAATAATTTCAATGTCAATACACAATTTCTGAAATGTTAGGAAAACTTCAAAAGTGAACACAACAAAACTTGAAAAGTGAACTCAGAAATTTTCCTAACATCAACAAAACTTTAAAAATGAACTGCTTTAGAAAAATTGGTAATCGGCAGATGGGTTGTGTGAACCAATTTTTTAGAAGCCCAAACACGAATCTCGACCGAATTGTTAGAGACATCTGGAGTGAAATGAATATTTACATCCTCGCGTGGATCAACATTAGGTATTTTCAACGATTGACCACCGATGGAGATATTGCGGTAACCATCGGTGGTACGTTGTAAGCGAATGCAAAAAACATCATTTTCTGAGGTGAAGGGTTTGGGGAGAGCAAAAGGGCGGAATAAGGAACGATTATTCTTGCGAGCATTTTCCATGCAGAGAGCCGGGATTTCCTGAGTGGTGGAATGAATTTGCTTGTAATTATAACGATTGACCTCTTCACGAAGAACTGAGCGCGCATCATCAAGAGAGGAGACCTTTTCCAGGGCACAGGTACGCACGATTCGATCTTGCAGCCAACGATAGGGACGTTCGACTTTTCCTTTAGCCTGGGGAGATAATGCATAAATCACATCAGTGTTCATCAAAGATAGAACTTGTCGCCACTGAGTATTAACATCATCAGTGCCTAAAACCATGTTTTTCCAGACACTGTCACGGTGCTGGATAAAGCGAAAAACTCGCAAATTGTCCACATAATAGCGATTGGGAATACCAAAATGCTTCATAACATAACGTGCAGCCTGAATATGTACCCAACTAGTTTCCGATTCAACAAAATCTGCATAGAGCATCATGCGGCTATAGTCGTCCAGAGAAGTGATTAGTGTCCATTTCTTATCAGCAAAGGGAGACCACTTATGAATAGAGGCGTCATGCTGGATGAGGTCACCGACAGCGTGTGTCACAACCTCCCGATCATGTTTGGCCTTCTTTTTCTTTTTAGGCTGATAGCACCCTAATTCTGCTGCACGCTTGATAATCGTGGTAGTTGAAACTGTCACACCATTTTTCTGTAAGCGATCTTTCAACGCCGCATAATTGTAATCAAAGATAGGTAAATCTTTGTTATCTACCAGCTCCTTTTCAGCAAGCAAAGCACTCTTGATCTTCTCTTCAGTATCTGCCCCTAAGCGTCTATGGCTCGTTCTCTGATACTCTAAATTCAGGTTATGAGGAGCATTTCGATATTGTTTGAGTAATGCAAAGAAACGAGTTTTTCCGATTTGGAGAGTGTTCTCTATTTCGCAACGTGTGATAAAACCTTGCTCGTAGGAAGATAGTAAAACCTTCACCTGTTCTGCAGTAAATCTTTTGTGAATTTGTGTCATG
>DMDF01000134.1 GCA_003446605.1 Anaerolineaceae bacterium | reverse complement strand
GCAGCGACTCCCAAGGGATTCATGAATTTAAGGCGAATTTGCCCGGTTTGATCAAGACTGTTTCGAATATAAGCTTCTAGAGCTCCAAAACGACTGGCTTCCCATAAATTTGTTTCTCCATTTTTTGCTCGCAACGCTTGGCGCGCGCTTACCGGGAAAACATCCAGAGCTCTGCCCATAAGTGTTTGTGCATTTTCCTGCACAAAATTTACAACCTGAGTTAGCTCTTCTTCATCTGCTAGAATATCGATCTTGTTTAAAATAATGACAACCTTTTTTCCCCAATCACGAATGCTTTGCATGAAACTGCGTTCGCTTTCAGTAAAGGGACGGTCAACGGAAGTCACAAAAAGAATCAGATCCGCTCTGGGCACAAAATGTGTTGTTAATTCTTCATGCTGCCTGATTATCGCATTCGTACCAGGAGTATCAACAATGCTTAATTCAGAGAGGAGTTCAACCGGAAACAACAATACAGTCTGGTCCTTTTCCACCAGATGATTTTCACGTTTTTCGCCATATCGCAAAATATTTATCTGGGAAGTGGTTGGTGTCACCCCTTCTTTTAACAATTGTTGTCCCAATAACGCATTGATAAAAGCGCTTTTTCCAGAATTAAACTCTCCAACGATGACCAGTAAAAATAGATCGTCCAATTGACGAATGGAATATTTTAAAGAATCGAGGTCTTCTTTCGAAGCATTATTTTCGACCAGTTCTAGTTGCAGATCATTCAGGAAAATTCTCTCACGTTGCAAAGTGCTTTCCTGTTGATCGTTTAATATCTTCATCCACCAATCTCCTGATGGAAATTATAGCACTTCACAAAACATTTTCCTTTCATTTAATACATCATGACAATTTTTCTTAACTTTGTCTTATAACTTATTCTACCAGTTGTCATAAAACAAACATCGCATAGAATAGAATAAAATAATAACAATACAATATGACTGATGGATGGAGGTAAATCACATGGTAAATTTCTTAAGCAATTTCAGCCCTGTAATCCAAGCATTAATCGGGACCATCTTTACGTGGGGAATGACTGCTTTGGGCGCTGCGGGGGTATTCATCTCCAAAGAGATAAGTAGGAAGTTGCTGGATGGAATGTTGGGCTTTGCTGCCGGAGTTATGATCGCCGCCAGCTATTGGTCTTTGTTGGCACCTGCCATTGAAATAGCTGGAGCCAACGGAGGAAATGCATGGGTAGCTCCATCAATCGGCTTTCTATTGGGTGGTTTGGTACTGTGGAGCATTGATAAAATCTTGCCCCACCTGCACCTTAATATGCAAACCGAAAATGCCGAAGGCATCAAGACTTCCTGGCAGCGTTCTGTTTTACTTGTGCTAGCCATCACCCTGCACAATATCCCCGAAGGGCTGGCAGTAGGCGTTGCCTTTGGAGCAGCCGCAGCAGGAATCGAAGGAGCATCCTTACCAAGTGCCATTGCGCTGGCACTTGGTATCGGCATACAAAACTTCCCGGAAGGATTAGCGATCTCTGCTCCATTGCGTAGAGAAGGTCTTTCTCGATGGAAAAGTTTCTGGTATGGGCAACTCTCTGGGATCGTAGAACCGATCGGGGCTGTTGTGGGAGCGGCTGCGGTTCTGGTGATGCGACAAGTCTTACCCTATGCTCTGGCATTCGCAGCCGGAGCCATGATCTATGTCGTGATCGAAGAATTGATCCCGGAAGCACAGCAGGGCGAGAATACTGATATTCCCACCTGGGGTGCCATGCTGGGATTCACAGTAATGATGATCCTAGATGTCGCTTTAGGATAAAATTATCGAAAAGGATAAACCTTGAGCAAACTATCACGAGCCACACTCATCGTAGCATTAAGCTTTGCTATTAATAAGATACTGGCAATCGCACGGCAGTTGATCATCGCAAGGCAATTCGGTCTTTCTGCCGAACTGGATGTATTCAACGTCGCCAACAACGTCCCGGATATGCTGTACTCCCTGATATCAGGCGGCGCGCTCGCAATGGCAATCATACCGGTATTGTCAGAGGTTCTTTCCAAAGAAGGTAGAGAAGAATCCTGGCGTGTTTTTAGCCGTGTTGCCAATATTGCATTTCTTATAACAGCGGTTCTCTCCATTTTAGTAGGCATTTTTGCTGAACCACTTGTGAGTAGCCCCTGGGGTATCGCCCCCGGTTTTACCGCACAGCAACAAGCTCTGGTCGTTGAGATCATGCGTTTGGACCTGATTGCCACGTTGATCTTTTCCATGGCAGGATTGCTGGTCGCAGGGCTGCAAGCCAACCAGCATTTCCTTCTCCCGGCTGTTGCACCCATCATGTACAACTTGGGGCAGATCTTTGGTGCAGTGGTCCTGGCTCCTCAAGAAAGTCTAACCATTGCAGGAATTACCCTGCCAGCATACGGTATGGGTGTCTATGGAATTGTTTATGGGGTACTTATAGGGTCGGTACTTTATTTCATCACCCTTATTCCGGGGTTATTCCGTTACCAATTCAAATGGTTCCCCGGGTTAGGAACGCAAAACACGTATGTGCGAAAGATATTGAATATGCTGACGCCGCGGGTAGGAAGCATGCTATGCTACCAGCTGACATTCATCGCACGTGATAACTTCGCTTCTTACCTCAGTGAAGGTGCGCCAACCGCCTTGACCTATGGATGGATGATACAACAGGTGCCTGAAACATTGATCGGCACTGCCATTGGCACAGCCTTGCTGCCAACCATCTCGGAATTGTTCGCGCAGGATAAGAAAGCCGAGTATCATGCCACCATCAACCGCGTAGCACGCGTGATCATCGCTCTGGCGATCCCCATTACGATTGTCCTTTCACTTACATTGCGTCCTTTCCTTGAATTTGCTTTTGGATTCGAATATGCCGCTACCGACCAACTATTATGGGTCACCCGTGGCTTTCTGGTGGGATTATTAGGACACTGCCTGCTGGAATTGAGTTCTCGCCTTTTCTTCTCCCAGCAAAACGCGATTATCCCGCTTATTGCAGCGGTTCTTAATCTGATAATCTATATTGTGAGCGGCAACTTTTTATCCCAATCGATCGATGCCCCAGGTCTAGCGTTGGCAGACTCGATTGCTTTCACATTCCAGGCTGTTTTCTTACTGGTGTTGTTTTCAATTCGACAGAGAAAGAATATGGCAGAGAGAGATCCGATCCATAAGGAACTCAGAGAGTTTAGCAAAGAAAGAAATCAGACTATCCTGCGCACCATTGTAGGGACCGTCGCAGCCGGAACGGTAGCCTGGTTCACCCTGCAACACAGTTCATTACAGAATCCACTGATGCTGGGAATGCTTAGCTTTCTATCAGGCATTGTTATCATTTTGCCTTTCGTTTGGAAAGAAATAAAAGTCTTTTTACACATGTAATCCGGATAATTGAAAAAGAAAAGAACGGTATAATAACGCGCATGGCAAAAGAAAATAAAGAAAAGACCACCGAGATTGATGGGGCTCAAAAACCCTCACAAGAAGATACCCAATCCTTGAAGTCAGGGGGAAAACGCAAGAGTGGAAAGCCGCGCTATGTACGGGCTGTTCTTCTGGGATTGCTACTGGTGTTGGTGGCAGCACTATTAAGTGGGTCACTGGGTTATTTTTCTGGCATCAATCAACGCAAAGCCGAGGAAGAGAACCAGCGATTAACCATAGCAACCACACACTATCGCTATGGAATGGAAGCATTGGCATCTGGAAACTACGAAGTTGCTCGCATTCAACTTGAATATGTGATTCAGATCTACCCGAATTTTCCTGATATCACTGAGAAATACAGCGAAGTGCTCATCCACCTCACCATGAGTGAACAAGCTACTCCTGCACCAACCGCTGCTCCTACTCGCGACATTCAGGGGGCTCAGGCACTCTATCAACAGGCGCAGCAAGATATTTCCAATCAGGAATGGTGCCTGGCAGTGGATACCTTGCGTGACCTGCGCGATGAAGATTACACATACGAAACCCTGAAAGTGGATGGGATGTTATGGACCGCACTGCGCAACTGCGCGGTGAAGAAAATTACAACAGACGGAGACCTTGAGGGAGGGTTGTATTATTTCTCCCTTGCAAAGAATTTCGCACCTCTCGATCATGATGCCATCAATTACTCCAACTGGGCTCGTTTATATGTAACCGGAGCCAGTTACTGGGAAGTGGATTGGAGCCAGGTGGTGTATTATTTCAACCAAGTCTATGCAGCTTTCCCCTATATGTACGATAGCTCCGGATGGACAGCTATTGACCGTTATCGGATAGGACTACGAGAATATGGTCGATATTTGATGAGTGTTCAGGATTATTGCGAGGCGGAGAAGCAGCTGCGCTTATCTCTTGATATGCAATATGATGAAGAAACATCTCGTCTGGTAGACGAAGCATATATCGGCTGCCAAGGTCCAACCGATGAACCTGCCCCTGCTGAAACGCAAACGCCTACCGAAGAAGTTCCATCTGAACCGACACCTACCACAGAACCAACACCAGAAGGCAGTTAATTAATTCTCATTTCCGTAAAGGGCTTGCGATCAAATCATGAACAAGAGCAGCGGTGACCTTCACCGCTGTTATTTTTCCCACCTCAAGTTCATCTTCAACCATCACCATACCATCGATCTCGGGCGCATCCCGGTAAGAACGGCAGACAGAAATGCCATCTCCCACACCATCCACGATCACATCCAGCTCTTTCCCGATAAATTCTTCATTCCTGCTTGTGGATATCCCTTCCTGCAGCATAGCCAGACGTTGAATCCGTTCTTCTTTCTCAGAAGCAGGAATATCATCAGGATAAGCGTAGGCGGGAGTACCAGCTTCATGGTAGTAAGGGAATATTCCAACACGGTCAAAGCGTATTTCCCGTACAAAATCTAGCAACGTCTCAAATTCTTGTTCGCTCTCCCCCGGGAACCCAACGATAAAAGTGGTACGGATGGATAATTGGGGAATACGCGCTCGCATTGATTCCAGTAAGTCGCGAACTTTGTGCATATCCGCTGGTCGCCGCATACGGCGAAGCACATCCGGGTGGGCATGCTGCAGCGGGATATCCAGATACGGTAGTACCTGGGGAACCTCCTTCATTACATGCATCAATTGTTCACTGATCTCACCAGGATAGGTATACAAAAGCCGGATCCATGGAATGGAAGGGGACGAGGTGACAATTTTCTGCAGTAAATTCGGCAGCCCATCCGGCAATCCCAGGTCACGTCCATAAGAGGTTACATCCTGTGCGATTAGAATCAATTCCTGTAAGCCCCCTTCTTCCAGCACACGTACATCTCGCAGAATATCTTGAAGCTTGCGGCTTACCTGCGGACCTTTAATGATTGGAATGGAGCAAAAAGCACAACCCCTATCACAACCATCCGCAATTTTTAGGTAAGCATAGCCCCCACTCAATGCAGCCCGCACAATCGCTTCGGATTCCATCGCAAGATCACCTTCTGTGATACTGGAAAATGGTTTTTGCGAATGTTTTTCAAGCTGCTGAATCACCGATAGAATATCCATCCAACGCCTGGTGCCAAGCAGTGCATTAATTTCAGGAACTTCCTGCAGCACCTGTTCTTTTTCACGTTGGGTGAGACAGCCAGCCGCGATCAGTTTTTGGTTGCGTTTTTTTTCGCGTACAATATCCTGTAATAAATTCAGGGCTTCCTGGCGGGCAGGTTGGATGAAACCACATGTATTAACAATGATGAATTCTGCATCCTGTTGCTCATCCGCCAGATCATATCCATGCTGCATCAATAAAGTTGCCATGGATTGGGAATCCACACTATTCTTGGGACAGCCAAGCGTATGAATATAGAAAGTCTTTTCCATAGAAGTCCAATTATACAGGTTTCTCCCCTGAACTCAAATCTTCAACGAAGGACTTTAACCTTCCGGTTTTGACATCTAGTAATTCTGACAGATTGATCCTAAGATGAAAAAACCTTGCTCAGGTTCTTCTTTTATGTTATTCTTACTATAGAACATTTTTTCTATTTTTGGGAACATCATGACACAATCTTGTTTGCAAACAACACACAGGAATTCCACACTCTCGCCGGCTAAAAAAACAACTCTGACCCGCCGCCAGTATCAATGTCTTCAATTAACGGCAGCTGGATTAACCGCCAATGCTATTGCTCACCGGTTGGAAATCTCCGAACGGATGGTACGCGCGCACTTGAGAGATGCACGCCTGAGGTTAGATGCCCGTTCAACCGCTGAAGCGGTATATCTGGCGCTAAAGCAGAATCTGCTGGAATGATTTCTACTCGAGCGGGGTCTCTGTATCTGAAGGGGTTTCAGACGGGGTTATCGTGGAAGTTGTTGTTGGAGCAAACGTGGGGGTAGTCGTTGGAGTTGGGATGGTAAGACCCTCCAAACTAAAATCAAGATTGACCACTTCCCCAATCTCCCCTAGACTGCCCAGATAATCTTGATTGAAATACACTTCCAGCGCAGCACCATTCCCACACAGCAGCACCATGCGATCATCACCCGAAAAAGTATAGGCATTCCCTGGTACCACGCGCCCTTCAAATTCCACCACCCCATCCACAGTAACCTGCATCCAAGCGCGTTGCTGAGCAACAATGTAAAGTTGGAGTGGTGCTGTATTGGCTGTGGCAAGCGGTGTGGCTGCTTGGGTAATTGGCTGTGTTGCTACTGGCGGTACTACATTTTCTACAGTTGTCATCGTAGTGGTTTCGGCTGTCGGGATCATTTCTGTCAGCATGGGAGTGGCTGTGCTCTGCAGCACTTCAGAGATGGATGGCGCTTCAGTAGGAACATCCTCCGTTTCACCGTTAAAAATCTGCGAGGCACCCCAGAATATGAATACGAACAGCGCTACCACAACAAAGGTCCCAAATAAAAGATCCGGTGAGAGAAAACGGCGTAAGCGATCGGGGATTCGTATGCTAATCTTGACAGCAGGTTCACGAGGAGCCCATTTTTGATCCAAGTTTTCTCTGCGTTGGAGTTCCAATCCTTCGGCGTATAAGCTTAGAACTGCATCTTGATCCATTTCAAGGAAATTGGCGTAATTGATGACCATACCGCGTCCTTGAACAGACGAGGGTAAATCCTCTATATGTCCTTCTTCGATAGCCTGGATGTAAATTCTACGCAGTCGAGTAAATTGTTCAACATCCGAGAGGGTCAAACCAAGCTTTTCACGTCGTGAGCGCATCTGCGAACCGACTTCACGAAACGCCTCATTTGATGTCCGGACTGAACTAACAGACGGGGTATCCTCTTTTCGGGACGCTTTTTCCTGGGCTTTTTCTTTCGTTTCATCCTGACCTGCTTCAGGCTCAATGGGTTGCGCAGGTGTTTTTTTAAAGAAGCCAGGCAGGGATATTTTTTTCTTTTCTTTCTTTTTGACATCCTCAGTGACTTCTGTGAAGCCAGGTTCCTCGGGTATTTGATCCTTTTCCTCATCCGATAGCATCTTTGCCGCGGAAGTTCCATTGTGTGCTTCCTGGTCCAGCGCAGGTTGCCATAATGATAACAATTCGGTTACATTCAGCTCCAGAAAGGAAGCATACAACCGCAAAAAGCCATGCGCCTGTGTCCTGGAGGGGAGTAGTTCTGGATGATCATTTTCCAGTTCTTGCAGATATTGAACCCGGATGTGCGTAGCTCTGGCAGCATCCTGCAGAGAGATATCCTTCAATTCACGTGCATCCCGGAGGATCTGACCTACTGTTTTATTCATCGCCTCTGATTATATCCAGAATTGGAAAAAAGAACCGGCATGTGAGCATTCACATGCCGGTAAAGTTCATGCCAGTATATTATGCTTGCTCACCATTTGAAGTTGGTTCGGTAAAGGATGGAATCTCATCAATGGTTGTGATTTCTTCTTTCACTTTTGGTTTTTCTTTTTTATTTCCCACTTCCGCAGCTTTTCCAGCTTCTTCTTCACTCTCGATGGTAACTTTTACTTCCGGCACCAGATCGAAGGTGAGACGGATCTTCACATCATGCACACCAGCATCACGCAGCGGTTGTGATTCGATCCAATGGCGATCAATTTCAATTCCGGTCTTTTCAGCAATGGCATCGGCGATCATCTGCTGGGTAATGGAACCATACAGACGCCCGGTTTCACCTACTTTTGCAGTGAAATACAACTCAAGACCTGCGATCTTCTCCGCCAAGCCAGCCATTTCTTCGTTCAATGCAATGCGCCGTTTTTCAGCAGCAGCTTGAATTTTCTCAACCTGCTTCAATGCACCGGGGGTTGCTATTACAGCAAATTTTTGAGGGATGAGAAAATTTCTTCCGTATCCATTGGCAACTCTCTTGATTTCCCCCGCTCTGCCGAGATTATACACATCTTTGATCAATAATACTTTCATCTTTACAAGCCCTTTCTGGTTTTGGTTTTACGCGAAGGGTACAACGCGTATAGCGCAGCAATAATACCAGAGCTGGAGTGAAACGTCAAACCACCCTCCTTACAAATGAGGCAAATTTGTAAGGATAATTACTTTGGCATATATTAATATAATTGATTATAATATCAATATTATTCAAGTGTACTATTGATTTTTTTAATATTGGCATTAATATATTTATGTTTATAAAACTCACATGCATTCAAGGAGACGGGATGATCACTAAACTCAAAGATACCTACAACGATTTCCCAAAAGCTTTCTGGACCGTCATGCTGGGGATGTTCGTCGACAACATAGGGGGCTCTTTGCTCTACCCTTTCCTTACCCTTTATATCACCCAAAAATTCGGCGTTTCGCTGATCGATATCGGCTGGATCCATGTAGCCAGCACCATCATAAATGTAGTAGGCACCTCCATCGGTGGGGCACTGGCTGATAAATTTGGGCGCAAGACAATCGGGTTAATCGGTCTATTTGGAAGCGCACTCATCACCATCCCGCTGGGGCTTACCAATAGCTGGGGGGTATTTATCGTATTCAACCTTGCGACCTCTTTCATGGGGCATTTTGCCGGTCCTGCCTTTAACGCACTGCTGGCTGATCTGCTGCCCTCAGAGAAACGCTCTCAGGGTTATAGCGCCATGTACGTTGCGGGGAACCTGGCAGCCGCCATTGGACCGCTCCTGGGTGGCTTGCTCGCAGCCCAATCTTTTTTAGCCCTGTTCATCCTAGATTGTATTCTGAGCATTGCTACCGGTATCTTCCTTTACTTCAAGATGCCCGAAACCCAACCAGAAGAAGCCAAACAAGCTTCCAAGCAGAACCTGCGCGAAACCTTTGCCGGGTATGGAGCGGTTCTGCGCGATCGTACGTTCATCACTCTGGTAACCTTGATTGTAATGACCATGATGGTTTACATGAACTACAACACCACACTGTCTGTGTATCTCAATCGCCTGCATGGTATTTCCGCCAAGCAGTTCGGATACCTGCTTACCATGAACGCTTCCATCATTGTATTGTTCCAATTCAGTGTTAGCCGCATCACAGCCAAGTACAAACAAAATGTTATGATGTTCCTGGGCGCGCTGTTGTATGCAATCGGTTTTTCGATGGTTGGTTTTGGCACAAGCTACCTCTGGTTCATTGTGGCTTTCGTCATCGTGACCAGCGGCGAATTGATCAGCTCTCCTCTCTACCAATCCATGGCTGCCGAGTATGCGCCGGTGCACATGCGCGGGCGATATATGGCATTCCTCAATATCAGCTACAGCTTTGCCTCTGCTGTGGGACCTCTTCTGGCAGGCTATGTCATGGAGACCGATCACCCTCAGTGGGTATGGTATGGTGGTGGCATCCTATGTTTAATCGCAGCCTTCGGTTTTCTGGGTACCAAGATGAAGTCTCGTAATGCGGTCAGCAACAATATGGAAGGGAGTGTTGAGTCCGTCTAATATACATACATCAGGAACCCCTTTACTGTGAAAGCCCTTCATACATTGAGGGGCTTTCAGTTTCTACAGAGGAAACAAAATCTTACCCTTCACGTATATCTCATGAAAGGAGAACTGCAATTATGGAAAAACAAGCTACCCCAGGAAAGAAATTTGGTTACTTCGTTGCAATGGTTATAAATGCGGCGTTGATCTATGTGTTTGAACATTTGTTGGCATGGAATATCCCTTACCTATTGCCTACATTTGCAGGGTGCTTATGGGCAATCCGTCTCTCATTGAGTGTGACAATCTTTGTGAATTTCATCTACATCTTCTATGATGTCGATTGGTTTCACCATCTCATGCAGGTTATCGAAAATGTATTCAGCTGGATCTCTGTCTATTTTATTTACTCCATTTTCCCGTTTGAATTTCCGGCAGAAATGTGGAATCAAGGTGTAAAGATCGCCTTGATCATTATCCTGGTGCTCATTCCAATCGGTACCCTTGTTGAACTCATCCAATTCTTCCGAAAGCTCAACCGACAACAATCCAATTAGAAAACTCCACTGCACACAACAGGCAGGAATAAACCTGTCTGTTTTTTTTACTTCGGGAAGGCGGATCTTAAACAACAGGTTAATACCGCGTTATTTTTAAAATTCCGGTATATGATTAATAAGATAGTTGAGATATTTTTCTGTTTAAAAAAAAAGAGAGGTCTCATATGGATGAAAAGACAAAGAAAAAAGCAGTATGGGCATGGACCATGTATGACTGGGGGAATTCCGCTTTTGCTACCACCATCATGGCTGCCGTCCTGCCAGTTTATTATTCTTCTGTAGCTGCATCTACCCTGCCCCCGAATATTGCCACCGCCCGCTGGGGCTTTACCACATCATTCGCTGCATTACTGGTTGCCATCATCGGACCGATACTGGGGGCGGTAGCAGATTTCAAAGGAAATAAAAAACGCTTCCTCAGCATTTTCATGGGAATAGGGGTCACCGCTACAGCATTACTGTATTTTGTCAAAACCGGAGATTGGCTGCTTGCATCCATCCTGTATATCTTTGGCAGCATCGGTTTTTCGGGGTCTCTGGTTTTTTATGACGCGCTATTGCCACATGTGGCTTCTCCGGAGGAAATCGACCAGGTTTCTTCGCGCGGGTTTGCCATGGGTTACATCGGTGGAGGTGTGTTACTTGCCATCAATGTGCTGATGATCACGTTCGGCGATACGCTCTTCCCCAATATCGACCCTACCCTCATGTCACGTCTGTCCTTTGT
>DMDF01000090.1 GCA_003446605.1 Anaerolineaceae bacterium | reverse complement strand
CCTCTTGAGATCAGCAGCATGATTCTTCACTTTTTTATGCAAACGAGCATTATCAATAGCAATAGCAGCATGATTAGCAAATATGCCCAACAAATTAATGTGTGCCTCCGTGAAAAAATTGACTTTTGCGCTATCTACATTCAAGAAACCAATGACCTTATCATGAATAATGATGGGAGCAGATGCATAAGAACGCAAAGATTCTTGTCCCCTTATTCTTAGCCAGCCAGGAAAATTACGTACATCAGATACTATGATTGGCTCTTTCTTCTCAAACATTATCCTGAGATTGGGTACATCCGAGATTTTAAGCCCGGTAGTTAATAAGACCGCATCCAAGCCCAAATGATCGTACCCTCGCGAGCGAGAAACATAGGCTCTCTCACCCTGAATAAGCATGATATTAGTAGCATCACTGGGAACAACACAATTAACCTGTTCAAGAATCCGGTCAAGAACCTCCTCTAAGTCAAGGCTGGTATTGATGAAAGAAATTGCTTCTGCAAACGCCCTTGCTAAATCTCGTTCCTGTTGTAACACTTCTTCAGCTTGTTTCCGGGTTGTAATCAACTGATTGATGGAATTTCCCAGATTGCCTATTTCATCCTTTGTCCGAATTTCTACTTGCTGGTCCAACCTGTTGGTTTGAACTATATGCTGAGTTACTTCATTTAATTCTTTTAAAGGGCGAACAACAAATTTCGATAATCCAATATTGGTTAAAAATCCAAACAGAATAATAGTGAGAAACAAACCCAGCAAGGGAGGATAATATGCGGAATTTAATACTTCACGATCGATCACGGTTATTGGAATGATTGCTGCAATTTTCCACCCCATTTCGGGAGAGGTGTAATAGAAATAATAATTGTTGTCGTAAGATATCAACCCCTGGTCCTGCTCCATGAATTCAGACGAGCTCTCACCAAGAACTGTTTGAACATTCTTGAACAGAAGATTTACATCCCTATTTGCCAATATGGTGCCATATTCATCTACCATAAGCAGTTGCCCGGCATTACCAATGTCAAAACCTGAAATAAAGTCTGTCAGATTTAAAAGTGTCACATCAACACCTACCACCCCAAACATTTCTTTATTTTGGTCCACTAGTGCCGTCACAATGCCAATATTTACATCCCCCACCGTAACGGACTGATAGGGTTCAGTAATCATGACTCTTCCCGGATTCTCTTCTGCGAGGATGTACCATGGTCTATCACGGGGGTCATATTGGGTTGACTGACTCCTCGGGTGAGATCGTACAAAGCTGCCATTTTCGCGCCCCATATACACGGAGTTCACGTAAGGATGAGTTGTTCGGTAGGTATTCAAAACATTGATGATACTCTGTTCAATTTCACCAATTTCATATTCAAATGTTTCTTCATCGGCATATATAAAATTTGTGAAATTGTCATCCTCTCTTGAACGAACAAGTTCATTCTCTGCCAGAGCTTGCACATCATGTTTGATTTCCTGAAAAAAGCTGGTTAGACTAAAATCAAGCAGTTCCAGCTGATTATTCAAATCAGCTTGAATAGTTTTCATTTGTTTGTTTCGGAATTCAAGGATAAGCCAACCCATCATGACGAGCAGGACGAGGGTCCCAATAATCACATACATCAGCACCAGTTTTTTACGTAGCATTATGTATTCACCCACCATAAACTTACTTCAAAAAGCATATGCTGAATAAATCAACACAAAGTAAAGGTGATAAGAAACTACACGATGAAGATTTTATCAACCCGCTTTTTTATACTCATTATATATCTTTGAAAAGGCACTTACTATGATAGGCTATTTCCTATGCAAAGCATCTGATCAAAGTCTTTAAGAAGAACTCCGTCATGTCTAAGGTAGGTAGCTAAATATTATTTATATTTATCATATAAATATAAATAATATCTCAAGCTATTATTATAAAAACGGAGGAATAATGAAACCAAAAGTATTTATATTTACAATGATCTTCGCTGCCACAATAGCTCTTGCAGCTTGTTCCTCAACAGCGACAGTGGAAGAAGGGAATCAGCCCACCCTTCAGGAAATGGCTGCTCCAACGGATGTCACAATGGAAGAACAGGCAGCTCCCGCGGCAGACACAGTCAGCTTCAGCATGGATATCATGCCGGTGCTGGTGGAATTTGCCCAACCCGCACACAGTGTTGAAGGTGAAGGCGGTGTATTTCTGGAAAACTATGAGGACGTGATGAAGTATGTAATCTCTGGTGATCCTGAAGGCAGCGAGCTGTACAAACGCTTGATCGGGGACGGTGTGGATATCATGCCCCCCAGTGGCAAATTACCCGATGCGACCATCCAGCTTTTCTATGATTGGATTGCTCAGGGCGCTTTGAATAATTAATGTAACATAAGACACAAGATCAAATGGAGGAAAAAATCATGAGAAGAAATATGTCCAATACTGACCGTATCATCCGCGTACTACTGGCAGCTTTGTTTGCTTACCTGTATTTTGGCGGCATCGTGAGTGGCACTTGGGGTATCGTCTTGCTGGTACTGGCAGGGGTGTTCCTACTAACTTCCCTGGCGTCTTTCTGCCCGCTGTATACGCTATTCAAATTCAGTACCTATAAAGAATAATAAGATTCAACAAAGGAGTACAGGGTGAATGTACTAACATTCACCCTGACATTTTTATAATGAACATAACAGAATTTCAAGACTATATAAAGAAAACCAAACAACCCATCATCATCGATGTGTGGGCTGCCTGGTGTAAACCCTGCCAGGTGGTAAAACCCATCCTGGAAAAACTGGCAGCAGAATATAAAGATCGGGTCACTTTCCTCGAGCTTGATGCAGATGACTCCCCCGAGGTATTGAAACACTATCACATCATGGGCATCCCGACCGTGCTTGTCTTTCGCGACGGAGAGTTGTTTTCCCGTGTGACTGGCGTGCAAAATGAAGAGAACTACCGTGCTTTGTTCGAATCCGCCCTTTCAGGAACCGAATTCAAGCAATCCATGACTTCTATGCAACGCACGCTGCGTCTGTTAGCCGGCATCCTGCTTCTGATCGTCGGAATTATCACCAGTACCTGGTATGTTGGCGTACTGGGAGCTGTGATCGCTTTTCTGGGTATTTACGACCGTTGCCCCATCTGGGCTGCCATCACAAGGAAGTTCCAAAAGAAGGTTTAATTCCAACACCCTTTGCTTATTTTCACTGCTACGAAGATGGGAAATCATTCCGTCTTCTTTTTTTTATGCGTTAAACATTCCCCCCAATTTCCATCTAAACAAGACTTATTATTTAGCTTAGAGAATTATCATTGTTATAATGATTTCATCCTTTATCAGGAATAGCTCTACCCTCTCCATTTATGCTGGGGAAACATTACTATTAGGGATAGTTCATCATGGAAACAAGCTCACGGCAGATCCGCGTTTTTATTTCATCCACCTTTCGCGACATGCAAGCAGAACGCGACCACCTGGTAAAATTTATCTTCCCGCAACTTCGCAAACAATGTGAACAACGTGGCGTATCCTGGAGTGAAGTGGACCTGCGTTGGGGCATCACCAGCGAACAATCCGCCGAAGGGCAGGTGCTTCCCATCTGTTTGGAGGAAATCCAGCGCTGTAAACCCTACTTCATCGGTTTGCTGGGAGAACGTTACGGCTGGGTCCCGGATACCCTTGACCCGCAATTGATCGAGCGCGAACCCTGGTTGAAAGAGCATCAGGAACGCTCGGTGACCGAGTTGGAGATCTTGCATGGAGTGCTAAACGATCCGGAAATGGCGGGGCATGCCCTGTTCTACTTCCGTGACCCAGCTTCTATTCAAAACCTGGCACCCGAGCAGCGCAAGGACTTTCTTGAAGAAGCCAGCCAAGATGAAATTGAGCATTTTGGAAAAGAAGCAGCGCAGCAGGCTGCGGTAACGCGCAAGAAAAAACTACAAGATCTGAAAGAACGCATCCGTACTTCCTCCTTCCCCGTCAAGGAAAATTTCCATTCTCCCCATCAATTGGGAGAATGGGTACTGCAAGACCTGGGCGCTATCATTGATCAGCTCTACCCGGAAGGGTCACAGCCCAGCCCCTTACAGCAAGAATTCTTGCAGCATGAGGCTTTCGCCCGTTCTCGTTGCGAGGTTTTTGTGGGTGGGGAGAAATACTTCAACCAATTGGATGCGCACACTGCCAATGGCAGCCAACCATTATTAGTTATAGGAGATTCCGGCAGCGGTAAATCAGCACTGCTGGCTAATTGGGGGATGCAATATCGCAGCCAGCATCCCGATGAAATGGTGCTGCTGCATTTTATTGGTGCATCCGCCACATCCAGTGACTGGACAGCCATGCTGCGCAGGATCATGGCAGAAATCCAGGTACGGTTCTCGATAGAAGGAGATATCCCCGACGAAAACAATCGCTTGCGCACTGCATTTCCGCAGTGGCTTCAGAAAGCGAGTGTTCGCGGTAAGCTGGTGCTGGTGCTGGATGCACTCAACCAGCTGGAGGATAAACAGGGTGCGCAGGAATTAACCTGGCTGCCTGAAAAACTGCCCAACAATGTAAGGTTGATCGCATCCGCCCTGCCTGGAAAATCCATGGAACAAGCACAAAAAAGGGGATGGAAAACGCTCAGCGTGCAGCCTCTAGATACCCCTGAACGGGAACGTTTGATCAATGAATATCTAGCGCAATTTTCCAAACAATTGAATCGCGACCAGGTACAGCGCATCGCAGGTAATGCCCAATGCGGCAACCCGCTGGCATTACGTATTTTGCTGGATGAACTGCGTCAATTTGGCATCCACGAAGAACTAGATACGGTTATTGAGCACTACCTACAGGCTGGTTCCATTCCAGCCATGGTGGACCTGGTACTGGCAAGGTGTGAATCGGATTTCGAAGGCGAACGCCCGCATCTGGTAAAAGATGCCTTGAGCTATCTTTGGGCTGCCAGGAATGGGCTTACGGAAGCGGAACTGCTTGACCTGCTGGGGAGTGAAGCCCAACCTCTACCACACCGCATCTGGTCACCGCTGTATTTGGCTCTGGAATCTGCGCTTTTCATGCGGGGGGGATTGCTTGCTTTTTTCCACGATCATATTCGTCGGGCAGTGGAAGAACGCTACCTTCCTACCGAAATAATGATGCGAGACTACCACCAACATCTGGCAAATTATTTTACTAAAAGAAGTGGTTTCACCACTCGAAAATTAGATGAGCTCCCCTGGCAGTTGGCAAAAGCACAAAATTGGCAGGAACTATATGACCTCTTGTCGGATGTGGATTTCTTTCAGGCATTATGGGAGCACGACCGCTTTGACCTGAAAACCTACTGGGCTACCATTGAAGCCAACAGCGACCTCAGACGGGTGGATGCTTACCGGGCGATTGCTGATGATCCGTTGGGATATGACTTGTACCTCGCCAACTGGCTAGCGCTGCTGTACCAGGAAGCGGGTGATCTTGAAACCGCACTGCAGCTCCATCAACAGGTGGAACACATCGCGCAGCAGATGGGCTTTACGCGCGACCTGGCTGCCTCGCTCATCAACCAGGGATTGATCTTGAAAAATTGGGGGCAGCTGGATAAAGCCATGGCGCTCTTCAAGGAACATGAACGGATTTGCCGTCAGGAAAAGGACGAAAGTGCGCTCACATTGTCGCTCGGGAATCAGGCATTGATCCTCAAAGCGCGCGGGGAGCTGGATGCAGCCATGCAACTTATGCGGGAGGAAGAGCAGCTTTGCCGCCGTCTCGAAGATAGCGATAGCCTACAAAAGTGCCTTGGCAACCAGGGTCTGATCCACCTGGCAAGGCGCGAATTCGAGGATGCTTTACTACTACTGAAAGAACAGGAACGCCTATGCCGCCAGATCGGGAATCTGCAGAGTCTGGCGATCTGCTTGGGAAACCAGGGCGCCATCCAGCAATACAAAAAGGATTTCCGGAAAGCGCTTGAACTGAACAAGGAAGAGGAAAATCTCTACCGCCAGATCGGTGACCTGGAAGGGCTGGGGTTCGCACTGGGCAATCAAGCGCTGCTCATCAAACAGCAGGGAGATCTCAAGCAAGCGCTAGATGTGCTGCGCGAGACAGAACGTATCTTCCAGCAGGTAGGCAACATCAACGGATTGTGCAACGCCTGGATCAACCAGGGTTTTATTCACGCCAAGCTGGGAGATAAAGCCAAACAGATCGCACTGCTGGAGCAAGCGTACACGACCGCAACACAAAAAGGGCTGGCTGGATTAGCCACACAGATCGAAGGCATTTTGAACAAAACCAGACTTTCCTGACCATATTTAATACGTTCTTGTTCAACCACTCTCTTTATATCAGCTATGCGTAGTTCCTTTCTAGACAAATCTTTTTCCCTTGTTTTTCATCCATAGACGAGCATGGTGTTGTTGACATACTGTGGTTAATACCAGTAGAATTGGGTTAATTATCATTATCAGGAGAAAGAATATGAATCAAGAAGCCCCACATCGCCAGCATCATATTGACATGCTGCCCGGCGATACTGCTACGACCGTCCTGGTTCCCGGTGATCCCGGACGGGTGGAAGTGTTCGCCAGTCATATGGACGAAGCAAAGAAAGTAGCCCATAAACGTGAGTACCTGACCTATACCGGCAAGAAAGATGGCGTGCCGATCAGCTGCACCAGCTGTGGGCTGGGACCCTCCCCCACCGCCATTGGAACAGAGGAGCTTATCCGCATTGGAGCGAAGAATATCATCCGCATGGGAACCTGTGGGGCGATCCAGCCATTCATGAAAGCGGGCGATATCATCCTTGTAACCGGAGCGGTGCGCGGTGAACGTGCCACCGAAGAATTCATCTCCATCGATTACCCCGCCATCGCCAGCCATTATATCGTACGCGCTTCGATCGAAGCCTGCCAGCGGCTGGGTTTAACCTACCATCTCGGGCTGGTGCGTACGCATGATGCCTTCTACCTCGAATCCCCTTGGGCGTTCGGAGATTACAAAACCCGCCTGCAGCCATGGGTGGGTCTGGGTGTGCTGGCGGTCGAGAATGAAGCCGCCACCATGCTAATGATCGCCAGCATGCAAGGCGTGCGCGCCGGAGCTATTTTATTAAGCAGCGACCCCATTTTTGGCGAAGGCGAAGATGACCCCGAGCTGGAAAAACACCAGAACAACCTGGTAAGAGTCAGCATTGAAACAGCCAAGATCCTGCATGAGCAAGGTCTGGATTAGGTTAAAGGTAGATGGAGTAGAACATGGAAAAACAACACCACATTCAATTATCCCCCGCTGACATTGGCGAGACCGTCTTTCTGCCCGGCGACGTCAGCCGAGCCAAGGTGATCGCCGATCATTTCGACAGCGCAGAACTGGTAGCATCCAACCGCCAGTACAATACCTTCAGCGGTATGT
>DMDF01000027.1 GCA_003446605.1 Anaerolineaceae bacterium | reverse complement strand
GTCAGCCATCCCGGAATTGGAGGGGTGTGCCATCATCCGTGAGGTACACATCTACGGGCAATCTCTGCAGTTCGGTGCCGAGAAGGACGGCGCCGCACAACATCTGGGTCTGGGCAGTAGCCTGATCGAGAAAGCTGCCGCGTTATCAAAAGAGAGAGGTTTTCAAAAGCTGGCTGTGATCGCCGCGATTGGAACCCGCCAGTATTATAAAGAACGAGGATTTAACGGGGGAAACCTGTATATGGTCCGTGAGCTTTAAAATTCGCCATGACAATGCACTCGCTGGACGGAATTGCCTATCAAGACAATAAGAAAGATCAACCCGAAAGAACACCCATTCTGTTAGTCCACGGGGCTGGCAGTTCGCATCTGGGGTGGCCGGCAATCTTTCGGCACATGCACGCCAGACACGTGATCGCCGTTGACCTCCCCGGTCATGGTGAATCTGACGCTAAACAGCTGGAAACAATCGAGGAACATGCAGATCATCTGCTTGCTTTTTTAAACAATATTCACATGGATCGGGTGACTGTAATTGGTTTTTCGATGGGTGCAGCCATTGCACTGGAAATGCTTCTTCTCCAACCGGAACTTTTTTCAAAAGCGATCTTTCTTTCCTACCTGCCGCATCCCAATTTTGACACCCTTCTTCGTGAATACAGCCGGGGGATAATAGAATCATCACACTTTGTGAAACAATTCAGCAATCTCCTGTTTGGTTCCGAAATCAGCCAAAAGAAACGTGATCAGGTAAGCGCCTCTTTGAGTGATGGTGATCAGCTGTACCATGATCTATGTGCAATTGAGCACTATCAACCCCGTTTTCCAAAAACATCTCTGACCATTCCAACACTGTGGGCATTCGGTGAGAAGGATCCATTTATCGAAAACAGTCAACAACAGATAATTCGAGAAAGTTTTTTCAACCCAACCATACAGGAGATCCCGAAAGCCGGGCACATGTACCTGTGGGAATACCCCGACATTATGCTTTGTGATATCACCAATTTTCTAGGGGAAGAAAGGCATCAACGATAATCGCGCAGCTGCTGGGATTTTTGAGGTTGGCGCAGCCGGCGAAGGGCTTTGGTCTCAAGCTGTCGGATACGTTCGCGTGTCAGCCCGAACTTCTTCCCTACTTCTTCAAGTGTATAAAACTTACCATCCTCCAAACCAAAGCGCAATTTCAGGATGCGCGCTTCGCGGCAAGGCAGGGTATCTAACACCGTATCTATTTTTTCTTTGAGTAATTTTGAATAGACGGTTTGTATCGGCGTGGGGGTTTCTTTGTCTTCCACAAAATGACCAAGCTCCGATTCATCCTCATCATCATTGATAGGACTTTCTAACGAAAGAGGCAGCCATGAAACACGCAGCATCCAGGATACCTTTTGTTTATCAATATCCATGGAATCAGCCAGCTCATCAATAGTTGGATTGCGTCCTAATGTCTGTTCGAGTTCATGAATGCGTTTATACATCAATCGAATACGGTCCACCATGTGCACCGGCACTCGGATGGTGCGTCCCTGGTCTGCGATGGCACGCGTGATGGTCTGTCGTATCCACCAGGTTGCGTAAGTTGAAAAACGAAAGCCCTTGGTGTAATCAAATTTTTCAACCGCTTTCATCAAGCCAAGGTTCCCCTCCTGGATCAGGTCGAGAAAAGGAACCCCTCGATTGGTGTACCGTTTGGCAATGCTCACCACCAAGCGCGTATTGGCTTTGATGAGGTGATCGCGTGCTTCCTGTCCACTCTCGATCAAATTTTCAAGCTCTGCTTTTTGCTGTACGGTGGCATTGCCATCCAGTTGGCTCAAAGCGATTTTGGCTTCGTCGCCCTGTTCGATGCGGATCGCCAAGGAACGTTCTTCATCACTGCTCAACAAGGGAACACGAGACATCTCACGTAAATAAAGAGAGATCGTGTCATCACTGGAAATGTGACTGATCCCCGCATAGGGATCCATATCTGTTATCGGGGTCTGGTCTGCTTCTTCTGCAATGATATCTCCCTCTTCATCCATGATCTCCACACCCTGTTTTCGAAGAGAGGATATCAGTTCAAAAATAAATTCCTGGTCATAATCGTCAGAATCAGGAAGTGCATTATAAATATCTTCCATCGATAATTCTTCATGGGATTCTGATTGGTCCAGGAGAATCTCGATAATGTCGTCCTTTATTTTTTCTTCGTTATACGACAATGAACGCCTCCCATCCTCTTTTAATCCTTGAGGGAAGGATCATCCCTTTTCTTGAACGACATGATTGCAAGAAGATTCGTTCAGTTTTTGCCCACAAACCATACACAAACCCCGGCAATCTGGAGTACATAAAGGTTTAATGGGGAACTCCAGAAAGAGGTAATCTTTGATGGTTTGTTCGAAATCCAGGTAACCATCTTCTGGAATCAATTCCTCATCCTCAGAAAGGGGTACCCGCGCGAAAGTAAAAAGTTCCTGAAAGGTCGTGTGCAGCCCTTGCTTGAATGGTTCCAAACAGCGCACACATTGTGCATCAACGGTTGCAGATACTTCCATTACAGCTTGAACCCCAGATTGTGTCCGAATCAGGTTGATCGATCCACATAAATTTTCAACAATCTCCTCATTTTCAAACTGGTATGGGGTAAAAGAAAAGGGGAAATCTCTACTATACCCAATGGGTTGGTTAATGAGAAAGCCAACATTGATGCGAAATGGTCGACGGGGTTGATTCACGATTAATCCATTAAAATAAACCTGTTCGTTCGATTATAGCACGCCAGTTCTAGTCGGTCAAGTTTTTATGATATTATTCATAATTATTAAGGCATAATGCCATGAAAATTCTTATCGCAACCAGCAATACAGGAAAGATCGCAGAAATAAAAAGTCTGCTTTCGGTACTTGATATCGAAATTGTCACCCCCTCTGATGTAGGGTTATCTCTGGAAGTAGCAGAAACCGGATCAACCTATCTGGAAAATGCGCTCCTCAAGGCTAACGTTTACAGCCAGGAAAGCAACCTGCTCACCCTGGCGGATGATACAGGGCTGGAGGTAGCAGCATTGAACGGCATTCCCGGCATCCATTCGGCACGTTTCATCAATGATCCGCATGCAACTGATAAAGATCGCAGATCTCTTTTACTATCGAAATTACAGCCTCATGCGCGCCCCTGGAAAGCCCGCTTTGTTTGTGCAGCGGTATTGATGCGACCCGGTGAAGCAGCTGTACACGCGCTTGGCGAATGCCAGGGTGAGATCATCCCCCAGGAACGCGGAGAGCATGGTTTTGGTTATGATGCCATCTTTCTGGTCGATGGCACACACAAGACCATGGCAGAACTCACTATGGAAGAAAAGAACTCTACCAGTCATCGGGCAAAAGCAGTAAAGGCGTTATTTCCCTTTATTGGTTAAAGGCTGGTCTGCCCATTGTGAAAATTGATCTTTTAATGCTTGGCGCTGCGCGTTTCTCCATTGGGCAACTCTTTCAGCGATCGGTTTTTCTTTCCCTTGATCAGATGGTTCATAGAACCTTACCCCCATCAGCTCGTCCGGTAAGTATTGCTGTGAAATAAAGTGACCTTCGAAGGAGTGTGGATATTGATACCCTTTTCCGTGCCCCAGGGTGTTCTTATCACGGTTAGCATCCATGAGATGAACCGGTACGGGACCTGCACCGTTTTGTTCGATCTCCTCAAGAGCCTTGAAATAAGCAAGGGATGAGTTAGATTTGGGCGCCGTTGCCAGATAGAGAGTTGCTTCCACAATTGGGAAAACTCCTTCTGGTAAACCCACATATTCGTAAGCATACGCAGCAGAAGCAGCCACCTGGAGAGCCTGCGGATCTGCCAGACCGATATCTTCACCCGCCAGAATCAACAGGCGCCGCAGAATAAAGCGCGGATCTTCTCCGGCATGAAGCATTTTTGCTAACCAGTACAACGCGGCATCAGGGTCAGAACCACGCACCGATTTAATGAAGGCAGAAATGGTATCGTAATGTTCGTCGGCACTCTTATCATAGCGCACTGCCCTATGCTGGATCGACTCCTGGGCATCTTGGAGGGTTATATGAATTTGCCCATTCTGGTCTTTTGGGGTGCTCTCCACAGCCAGTTCCAATGCGTTCAACAGATTACGTGCATCCCCACCACAAATGTGAATTAGATGGCTGCGCGCATCTTCATCCATTTCAACAGAGATCTTTCCATAGCCACGTTCTTCATCATGAAGAGCGTTTGTCAGAATATGCTCCAGGGCGTGTTCGTCCAGTGGTTTTAAGGAGAAAACCCGTGATCGTGAAACCAGGGCAGGGATCACATCAAAGTAAGGATTCTGCGTGGTTGCCCCGATCAGAATGATCAAGCCATTTTCAATGCTTGGGAGCAGCGCATCCTGCTGGGCTCGATTCCAGCGATGCACCTCATCCACAAAAAGGATGGTGCGTTTGTTGTATAAACGCCTGCGCTCCAATGCCTCTTCAATCACAATCTTCAATTCACCTTTTCCCGCCATGACTGCAGATATGGTGACAAAATAGGATTTGCTGTAGTTGGCAATAATCTGAGCCAACGTAGTCTTGCCTGTTCCGGGAGGACCCCACAGAATAATTGAGGAAAACAGGTGATCTGCCAGCACTGCCCGCTGCAGCATTTTGCCCTCACCAACAATTTCTTCTTGCCCGTAGAACTCATCGAAAGTGCGCGGGCGCATGCGGGCTGCCAGGGGAGCCTGTGTTTTTAACTCCTGGTTGAGGTGATAATCAAAAAGGTCCATCTCAAAAATCCGTTTTTCCTAATTATAGAACAAATTTACGATTTTTAGAGATGCGGGCTCATTTCTTTTGTAATACAATTAGTCCACTATGTTTTCAAGACCTGTTGTCATTTCCATGATCATCGCCATTCTTCTGATCATCTTTTCAGAAATATTCATTTTTTGGATCGTGAAGAAGTCCAAAATGATTAATATGCCGCCCATGAAAATAAGCTTGAAAAAAAAGACCCCCCGCCATAAGAAACCTGAGGTGGTTTGTAAAGCATGCGGGGCAGATAATCCCCCTGAAAACAATTCATGCGGTTCTTGTGGTAGACCTCTTTAAAAACTTCTTCTTTTCTGAATCGAAGACCTGCTCTTTTACGTATTCGTAGCACCAGAATGAATTATCAGGAGTCCTTTTATGCAAAGCAAATTTTTCCCGGCGGTCATAGTACCCATTTTCATCTTTTCACTCATCAGCGGATGTACGGTTGGTGTTAACCGCATTGAACAACGGGAGATCGGGGATATCTCCGCAGTATCTATCAATACATTCGGCGAATTCATCATTAAACAAGGCGATGAAGAATCCCTGATCATTGAAGGTCCCAATAATCTTCTGCGCAACATTGAAACGGAAGTTGTCGGTAACACGCTTTATATTAACTCAAAGCGTGGGATCATCAACGGTTCGCTGCAAAAGATAGTGTTTACTCTTACCATCAGGGATATTAACGAAATTGCGCTGTCAGGCGCAGGCAGCGTCAATATGGATAAACTCAACACCGATCATTTGGAGATCATCTTAACCGGTGCGGGCAGCATACAGATCAATGCCCTCAACACAATGGAGCTCACTGTGCTGTTGAATTCAGCAGGGTCGATTGCTATCAGCGGGATAGCACAAAACCAGGATGTTATCTTGAGCGGTGTGGGCAGCTATAATGGGGGTGACCTGCAATCACGTAATACATCGGTTACATTAAGCGGTGCAGGCAGTGCAGAACTGCAGGTAAGCGATACCCTGAATGTGAATGTAAGCGGAGTTGGATCGGTGGCATATTACGGCTCACCCAGCGTCAATCAAAACATTAGTGGACTGGGGTCTGTCACCCCGAAAGGTGCGCACAAATAAATAACAATAACAAAAAAGCCGTGGAATTCCACGGCTTTTTCTTACTCCTTCCAGGTCAAGCCTGCATAGTGAAAATATCCATCCAATAAGGTATAGATCTCACCCGTGTCTATCTTAACCAGATAAACAGTACTATGGGAATCGTAATCGGAAGCAAAAGCCAATTCACTACCGTCCGGAGACCATTCGGGAGAGTGATTGGTCGTCTCATTCTGCACCAATACAGTTTCTCCCGAGCCATCCATGTTCATCAAATAGATATCAAATGACCCTTCTCGCTTTGAGAGAAATGCGATCCTTTCTCCATCGGGAGAACAGACCGGAGAAGCATCATAATCATCATTGGTCGTTAAGCTCGTTACCAGCCTAGAA
The DNA here is from genome assembly GCA_003446605.1 of Anaerolineaceae bacterium. Taxonomy (GTDB): domain Bacteria; phylum Chloroflexota; class Anaerolineae; order Anaerolineales; family Anaerolineaceae; genus UBA4781. The sequence continues at coordinate 18,653 of DMDF01000027.1, read as the reverse complement.
CTCACCGGCATGGTATAGATATCGAAATCACCATCGCTGTTGGATACAAACACTAGATTTTCCCCATCCACCACCCAGTTAGCCTGCGTTTCCTGGGAATCTTCCTCGGTAAGGCGCTCAAAGGTTCCATCGGCGACGGTAAGCACGAAGATGTCATTATCACCATAAGCATTGGATTGATAGGATATATATTTCCCGTCCGGCGACCATACCGGTTCCGTTTTATCAGTGCCTTTTTCTTCCAATAAGGATGTGATCTTGAGAGTGTCAAGATCAAGCTGGAACAGGTCATATTCGCCATTAGGGTTTGCGGAAAAGGCAATCCTGGTTCCATCGGGAGAAAAATCCGGGGCAATATCCTCAAACTCGTTATCTGTTAATTGCTGCAAGTCTCCACTCTGGATGTCAAACAAAAACAGTTCGTAATCTTCTTTTTCGGTCATTTTGGCAGAAAACACGATCTGCCCTTGCATGTTGGCGGTCGGTGCAGGTTGGGGGGTATCAACCACTTCTTCAGCAGCCTTCGACCCGCAGCCTGTTATCAATCCGGCAAGCAGCAGGGTGGCAAATCCCTTTCTGTACAATTCTTTCCACATTACACAACTCCTTCAAAAAAAATACTTCTTTATTCTAAAGCATTTCTAGAAAACTATGTCAACAAAACAATTCCAGAAGCAACCTGACCAATTCATCTTCAATACGGTATCATTAAGAAAGAAAAAATAAATCAGAGGAACCTATGACGATCGCATTATTGGATGGTAGCCTGAAAGTGGGTGTTTTCTTTGATAAGGGAGATCATGAATTTGAAGACAATATATGCATCTGCTTCAAAGAAAATTGTCCTGAAGAAGAAAAGATCCTCTATGCCGGTGAAACCAATATTTACATCACTCCAGAACAGGCACGTGAATTGGCGAGCATGCTGATAGACGCCGCCGACCAGAGCAGCCACGCTACCCGCTGATGGGCTGGTTCAATGTGGAGAGCATCCACACCCTTGATGAAATCAGTCTGGATCAATGGGATCTGCTCTGCGATGGATGTGGAATCTGCTGTCTCTATAAAGTGAACGATGAGCACACATCCTCAACATACCTTACCAGAGTGGCGTGCCGCTATCTGGATATGGAACAGTGCACATGCCGTCTCTATGCGCAGAGGCAAACCTACATGCCCACCTGCGTGAAGATTACGAGGAAGAACGTACTGGAGCTGGATTGGCTGCCAGAGACCTGTGCCTATCGCAGGATCGCCGAGAACAAACCGTTACCCTGGTGGCACCCTCTGCGCGGCGGCAGACGCGGGTTGGTGCACGAGCTGGGAATTTCGGTACGTCACATGGCAGTGGCTGAAAAACATGCGGATATGAACAACCTTGCCAGATACATCACCGAGAACTGGTAATGGAGAAAGGACATCCTTCAGGATGCAAAACTCAAAAAAGAAAATTAACGGATGGGACGCAGCCTATAAGGAAAATCCCCAGCAGTTCGTAGAACCGGATAGGATCTGCACTTTACTGGATAATCTTTTCCCTAAATACCACGTGGAGCGGATTCTAGATCTGGGGTGCGGTAATGGAAGGCATCTGGTCTATTTTGGAAAATCGGGATATCAGATGGTCGGCAGCGACCTTTCCGGGTGGGGGTTGCAGGCTGCGCAGAAATGGATGCAAACTGAAAATCAAACAGCCCGTCTGGCGCTGGCTGATATGCAAGCGCTTCCGTTTGCCAAAGATAGCTTTGATGCCATTATCTCTTTCCGGGTGATCCAGCATAATCTCTACGCCGATATTCAACAAACCTTTCAGGAAATACGACGTGTTCTGCGCAGTGAGGGGCTGCTTGCCATGGACCTCTTGAGATACGACCCCGAATCAGAACGTTTCAAAGATGCTGTGCTGGCAGAACCCCATACATATATTCCGCAATCCGGCACTGAAGAGGGCATGCCTCATCACACCTTTACCACAACAGAAGTGTTTCAATTACTGCACGGATGGAAGATCAAATTTTTTGACACGCAGGCAGATCAAAAACATTTCACCATCATCGCCCAAAAATGAGCACGTTCTTTATTCATCAAGGCACCGGTTCTTCTTGAGGAACAACCCATGAAAAATCTATCAACCATCCTTCAATCCATTTCAAACTGGCATTCTGCCGGCAAAGATACAGCCATTGCCACCCTGGTGCAGTCCAGTGGCAGCTCTCCGCTGCCCGTAGGGGAGATGATGGCAATATCATCCTCGTTTGATATGGTGGGAGCGGTCAGCCGGGGCTGTGTGGAAAGTGCCATCCTAGAAACAGCCCAACAGGCGATGCAAGAGAATAAAGCAGTGCTCACCCATTATGGCTATAGCAATCAGTCCGCCTTTGAAGTAGGGCTAACCTGCGGAGGGGAGATTGACGTGCTGATCGAACCCGTTTTGAGTTCGCAGCATTCTACGTCTTTCTTACAAGAAGCACTGGCAAAATGCGACCTCGACGACCCCTTTTTCTGGTTGCATCCACTGGATGAAAATGGGTTGGGGAAAAAGATATTGTGTGATGCAACTCATATTCTATACAGCGATGAGCCCATAGAACCTTCTTTTGAGGATGCCATTCTTGCACATTTGAATCAGGGAAGCCCCGCCGCCATCGTGAATCTCTCGCTCGAACGGGATAGAATCACACCTGTTTTCATACAAGCTTTTCAAGCAATGTGCCGCCTGATCATCATCGGCGCTGGAGAAATTTCGATCTATCTCACCAAGATGGCAAAAATATTGGGGTTCAAAGTAATCGTCATTGATCCCCGCAGTATGTTCGCCAGCACAATCCGATTTCCTGAAGCAGACACTGTTTTGGCAAAATGGCCGCAGGATTGTATGAAAGAATTAGTGCTACGTGCGCCGGATTATCTGGTGGTGATCAGTCATGATGAAAAGATTGACCTGCCCGCACTGCAAATCGGATTGGCAAGTGATGTTGGATATATCGGTTTGCTTGGATCGCTCAAAACACGCCAGAGCCGTTTTGATGCCCTGCTGGAAGCAGGTTGGGAAACAACCGACCTGACACGAATCCACGCACCTATCGGAATTAATATTCATTCCAGGAAAGCAGAAGAGATCGCGGTATCCATCCTGGCTGAGATCATCCAGGTGACAAACCAAGCCTGATCAGTTTACATAGATACCGGTGGGGTCCAACTCAACGTGCAGGATATGCAGTTCTTCTTCAGTAGGTGGTAATGTCCGTTCCAGCTGACTGGAAACCTTAATCTGCCAACCAGTGTTCTCTTGAACCTCATTCAATTCAACACCAGGGTGAAGCGCTGTCACTTCCAGTTCACCATTTATATCCGGCTTCATGATTGCAAGGTTCGTCACAACTGCCTGTGGTCCTTTCCCACGCACACCGCTTTTTTCCCGTTCAGCCCTTCCCGAAAGAAAACCGGCAGAGGTGCAAAAATCCACTTTTTCAGGGAAGCGGCGTTTGTGGTGGGGTGTCATGATGTAACAGCGGTTTGCCCAAGCGGCAATTTCCATGGAGCCGCCGGAACCGGGCAAGCGTACCTTGGGATGCTGGTAATCTCCGATCACGGTGGCATTGATATTGCAGAAACGATCGATCTGAGCCCCTCCCAAAAAACCCACATCCACATTGCCGCGCTGCAGATACAGGCTGAATACCTCATACATGCTGCATACCGCCGTTGCGCCGCTGACCAGTGTTGGGTCTCCAATGGAAAGCGGAAGGCGGGCAGGTTGGGCGCCGATCACGCCAGCTTCATATACCATCATCAGGTTTGGCGCATGGGTGCGTCGAGCCAGATTGCATGCCAGGTTGGGTGCTCCCACGCCCACAAATACCAGATCGCCATCCTGCAGCAGGCGGGCTGCATTGACGATCATTAATTCAGTTTTTGAATAAGTAGGGTTGCTCATGCTTTCCTTCCGCTGATCAGAATTCACCATAATTAATGGGAGAACTGAGTTTCTCCTTGACCTTCAACCGTTGGTGCGTTTCTTCCCCCAATTTTTGCCAATACTGCGCATGGTCCTGCAGGTCATAAACATACTCCTGCAACCACTGCAGCACACCTTCGGTGGTCTTGCTGATCTCATCCCACTGCAGGTAAAAAGTATTATCGCGATCGTAATATCCCTGTGTATACGATGGGTGCGCGCAGTACGGAACATGGCAAACCGCATCCACGATAAAACCTGGAATGAGGGTGCGGTTGGGATCCGAGCGAATAACCGTCTCTTCCACAATTTCCTCAGCAGTGAGAATCACTTTTTTAGCAGCAAAAGCGGCTTCTTTTTGCTCGCCCAATATACCCCAGATCTGGGCATTGCCGAATTTATCCGCGCGTTGTACGTGCACCACTGCCACATCCGGATTTATTGGAGGAACAACCATGACCTCTTTTCCCGTAAAGGGATCGGTTACACGGCGAAAGTTCGGATTCACTTTTTCCAGATCAGGTGCCGCGGTGAGGTTCATAGGCATAAACGGCAACCCAGATGCTCCCGCGCTGAGACGCGTGATCATACTGTAATGGGAATATTCCTCCCATTCCAATTCCCCAGCTTCAATTGCTGATCGCACAATTCTTAAAGAACCCACCCCAGGATTGCCAAGGTAGGAAAAAATGATCTTGCGTGCACAGCCTGCTGCCACCATTTGGTCATAGATCAAGTCAGGGGTAGCACGTGCCAGGGTCAGGTCACGCCGCCCCTGACGAATGATCTCATGACCCACCGCAAATGGGATAAGATGAGTGAACCCCGCAGCATAAACAAGATCCCCATCACTGACGTACTCGGCAACCGCCTCTTTTAAACTGCACAATTTACTCATGAAAGACCGCCTGTAAAAAGAAACGGCTCCCATCTCCTCAGGTGCATGAGAACCGCTTCGTGGATGTATGCAACTTTATGCTTTTTCAATCAAGGTTTGAATCTGCTCGTGCATATACAGCTGTAAATAGTATAAACCACCAGAATTCTTTCCGCTAGACCCTGAGCCCTTCCATCCACCAAAAGGTTGGAAGCCAGGCCAGGCACCTGTGGTAGCACCCTGTGGGCGATTGGCATAGGTCACACCTGCATGAATATTGTCAAAGAACCACTGGACCTCTTCCGGTGAGCCATAAAAACCAGCGGTCAAGCCATAGGTTGAATCATTGGCATACTGCATAGCTTCTTCGAGAGAATCCACATACCCAATAGTCGTGATGGGAACAAACATCTCTGTCTTCCAAATGCTGTTCTTGAGAGGCAGGTCAGCCACAATGGTGGGTGCGCAGAAAAATCCTTTGGCAAATTCGCCCTCTGTCAGCACCTTTCCGCCAGTCAGGAAACGTCCGCCGGAATGATAAATCTTATCCAGAAAATCTTGATAATCTTGATAGGAACGCCGATTGACAACCGGTCCCAGAAAAGTGTTACGACCGGTTGGATCACCAATGCTAATCTTATTCGTGATCTCGATCATGCGATCAAGCAGTTGCTGGTAAACAGATTTTTCTACATAAACCCGTGAGCAAGCAGAACATTTTTGACCCTGCAGACCGAAAGCGGAACGCACGATCCCAGCTGCTGCATCTTCGATATTGGCATTGCGCGAAACGATGGCAGGGTTCTTCCCACCCAATTCCAGGATGGTTGGGCGTACATATTCCCCTTTGGCGAAATCACGATAGATGCCCATTCCTACATCATAGGAACCGGTGAAGGTGATGCCCGCGACAGCCGGATTCTCGATCAGAGCCTGCCCCATAGAGTGCCCAGGACCGGAAACGAAATTAAAAACCCCATCCGGTAACCCAGCATCGCGCATGCACTCTGCCAGCTTGCGAGAGGTCCAGGTGGTATCGGTAGCGGGTTTGAAGACAAGAGTATTACCGGTCACCAGTGCAGCTCCTGAGGGACCACCGGTGAGCGCCGCCGGGAAGTTGAAGGGACTAATCACTAACCAAACACCATATGGGCGCAGCACAGAATAGTTTGTGGCGCTGTAACCACTGAGCGGGTCAGAGCCCATTTGTTTGATAAAGCCATCATTGGCTTCCATCTGGTCACAGGCATAGCGGATCAGGTCTGCCATTTCAGCCACATCCCCCAGCGCTTCCATACGATTCTTACCAACCTCCAGAGAAACGATGGCAGAGATCTCGTAGATACGCTCATCGATCAATTCTGCCACACGGCGCATCAGCCGTACGCGTTCCTGCCAAGGGGTAGCCGCCCAGCCGGGGAAGGCTTTCTGTGCAGCTTCGATGGCAATGGCAGCATCTTTTTCAGTGCCCTTCTGAAATACCGCTATAACCTCATCCGTATTCGCAGGATTGAAATCCTCAAATTTTTCACCGGTAATATATTCTTTCCCATCAATAATCATCCCATATTCTTTCCCTAAATTTGCTCGCACCTGCTTCAGTGCTTCATCATAGCGCGTGTGCATTTCTTCAGGCGGATTGAACATGGTTGCATAAGTCAATTTAAAAGCCATAGAAAACCTCCAACGGAATTTTTTCATTTAAAGTATAGCCGTCTGTTTAGAACAAGTCAAAAACCTTCATTCTTTAATGAAGTGACAAACTTCCGTGATCAGAAAAAAGCTACAATAGAATGCAACCGGAGAAGCATCCTATATTTCATCTATCATTTTTGGTGGGAGATTATTTCGGTATTGGATATATTAAAACCTTTTCGCTGGAGCTGGTGATTGGGTTGTTTAGCGTTGAACGGGCATGAATCCCATCCCCAGCATCACTTCGGGTTTGAGAGGATGGTCACTTCCATCCGGATAAAGATATTCCCCATTTTTTACAAGTGCATCAAGACCCAGATCAATCTGACGGCACATACTATGAAATTCTTCAATGGTTTTAGGAATATCCAGGAAAGTGCAGCCCGTGTACCCTTCAACATTGTTCTGTACCAAAGCATGATGAACAAAAGAAAACACAGAATTATCATCAGACCAGATCGCCACAATATAAGGGGTGAAAACTAACTGATTTGTATCCTTGCATGTAACAAAGTCTTCTTCACTCTCATCAATACTCAGGTTAGTAAAGTGATTTCCATGTTGCATAAAAGAGTTCAGAGCTTCCCAATTTATCTGATCTATCGGACCAACCCGCAGTTCGTAAAAAGCTGCTTTAATATCAGGGGGGCAGTCATCATTTTGGGGACAAATTGTTTTCAATAACGAAAAACAAAAATGCCGTTGGGGATTATGGTGCGTTTTGAGCGCCAGATCATAGTTAAAAACAAAGATTGCGCCAGCTTCTATCTTTTGTGTAAACCTTTCTTGGACCATCTTTTGCCTGTGTTTTTGCTTGGATTATCCTAATTTATTGCAGAGCTTTTTCAATATTATTGTAAGTCCAAATTTAATTTTCGAATTCAGCTCGTCAATATTAAATTTAATCATTATTTAACAAATAATTTGAAAACCGGATTCAAAGTCTATTACAATAGAACGCTATGACAACGCACACCATCTTTTTAATTCGCCACGGCACCACAGAATGGATAGAGCAAGGTATTATGCATGGATCTCTTGACAGCCCACTCAGTGAGCATGGAAAATGGGAAGCGCAGCAAACCGCACTTGCACTAGCGGGGTGTAATATCACCCACATATACTGCAGCCCGCAGGGCAGAGCGATGGAAACCGCAAATTTTCTCGCACAGAAATTCCCTGACGCAACTTTCACCCAGCTTAACGGATTAAAGGAAATGGATCTGGGTAAAATGGAAGGGAAAAGGGATCTTTCCAAGAAATATAAAAAATACCTATTTTTATCTTTGATCGTCCTCCCGATCTGGTTCGTTACACGTGGTGTATCGGGAGAAAAACAGGCTCATTTGAAGGAAAGAACCGCAGAGGCATGGACAAAAATCCTCGCAGAGAAAAACGAGGGCAATATTGCTGTTGTTTCGCATGGAATCGCATTAAATGCGCTGACATCACAGATCCCTTTTAGAGATCCCTCGATGAGAAAAAAAAGACAACGTTTTCACACATGCAGTATCACACAAGTTGAAGTTGATGAAACACAACAAGCCATGGTCACTGACATCAACAATACTACACACCTGGAAAAAGCTAGTACGTATGCAAATTAAAGCTATTCTGTGGGACTTCAGTGGAGTGCTCTTCATGTCGAAATACGGATTGGGACATGAGTATTATGCTGAATTAATGGGCATTCCGAACGATATTCTACAGAGTTTTTTTGATGGGGATATGAACCGCCTGGTAGACTTGGGCGAAATTTCTCACGAGGATTTTTATCGCACCCTTCTTAAGGAGCTAAACCTCAGTGAAGATATGTTGCCCCTCTTTTCTGAGTCTTTTCGAAAAGCTTTCAAATTAAATTTACGCATCATCGAATATATCCAATCCCTTCCCGAGAGCATCAAAATCGGTTTGTTGAGCAATTATTCAAATCGTTTACGCCCTTTGATTGAAGAAGATCTGGAAATCGCCCATCTTTTTGATGATATGGTCATTTCGTGCGAAGTCAAGTTACTGAAACCTGATGAAAAAATCTATCAAACAGCTCTATCACGACTAAATGTTGAAGCAGAGGAAGCAATCTTTGTGGATGACCGCCTGGAAAATATCGAGGGTGCACAAAAAGTGGGAATGCACGGAGTACTCTTCACAGAGACGAAACAGGTGATCAACGAGATCAATCACTTGCTTTCATAGCAAGAATAAATACACATCAATCGATCAACTGGCGATAAAAAACCATCACGCTCGTGTGTACTTTATTACGGTCGGCTTTTTCCAGCAGTATGTTCCAGTTCGTAATTTTCGCAGTCTGGCGCATGGGAGCATCGCGAAGTGCGCGGACAATTGCACTGGCGACCTGTTCCACATCCAACGGGTTGACCAGCAACCCATTGTGTTCATCCCTGATCCACTGGCGTAGGGACGCAATATCGCCCACCACAGGGAAACACCCGCAGGCAATGGCTTCCAAGAAAGTATTGGGGGTGCCATCGTGACTGGAAAGCGATATATATATATCGCAATCTTTATATAATGACCACAGTTCAGATTGAGAGAGATAAGGCAGCAGTAGAACATTATCTGCGATGCCCAGGTCCCGTACAAAACGCTCAGCTTGCGGCTGCCCCTGCATGGCGGTGCAGATGAATCGAATATCCGGAATTTCTTTCCGGATAAGCGGGATAGACTGAAAAAACACATCCTGATGCACACTGCCGGGGCGAAAACCGCGTGGATTGATGACCTGGTAGGTTGTAGGTTTTGAAGACCGATCTTTCGGGTCGCTCATTGCTCTGAACACATCCAGGTTCACACCGCCGTTGCCCGGCACCATCAAACGCGGCAACCCATCACGATAACCAAAATCGCGCGCCAACTCTAGATCACGGGTGGCATCTGCCATCAAGCCATCCGCCCGTTGTAGTGCTTTTGTGGTCCAGCGAGCCATGCGACGTGAACCGCATGCGTGTAAGGTGAGATCATTACCCCAAGTGGAGACAACCAGTGGAAATTGAGCTGGTGTATAGGATGCCAGCATGCCTTCAAAGGGAATGCGCAGCGCATGCACCACATCCGGCTGGCACTGTTCTACAAAATCTACATAGCGCTGGCGGAAGAAGGGCAGTGTGCCCGGTCCCCAACGATAACGCAGATTCAACAACAAGGAACGCAGTCCAGATAGCTTTTTCTTAAATCTTTTGCTTTGCTTTTTCTGGTCACCCAGTGTCACCTGCCCGCCAGCCAGGGCTGAGAACGCCACCGGCAGAATCAACATGCGTTCTACCTGTGCTGGTTTTTCACAAGGAAATGTGGATATGAGGTCGATGTGCTCATCCGCTGCCGCGATACACTCCAGCCAGCTATGGGTAATGGTACTGCGCCCATCCGCAACCAGCAGGATATTCATGCGTGTGAATCCTTTAAAAGCATAATAATCACCTTTTCAAAGGCGGAAACCATATTCTCCAAATTCACATCCGTGCTCACGATCTCATACGAAGCATTCCCCATGCGACGTAATTCCGGGATATTCCCCAGCGCGTGCAGCATGATCTTTGCCAGTTCAGCCGCAATATTTTCATGCAGCACCCATCTATTGGAGGAACGCACCAGATCGCTCTGAGTGCCGTCTGCTTCACCCACGATCACCGGCAGTGCATATGACATGGCTTCCTGTACCGCCAATCCACCCGTCCCGGGCAGCACAAATAGATCAGCTTTCTTAAAAAGGGTTGCCAGCTCAGCGCCGTGCACCGCCCCATAGAATTTGGCATCCACTTTTTCGGTTTGTGCCAGCAGCTGCAAAGCACCCCTAGCGGGTCCATCCCCCACAATGTGCAGCATGGGCTGCATCTCCGATGGCAAGAGCGCAGCGGCTTTCAGGAGCAGATCAACCCGTTTTCTCTCTTGTAGTCTTCCCACAAAAAGGATCTGTGGTCGGTTTTGTTCATAATTCATGGAACGTTGTGGCGCTTCGGCTACGGGTTTTGCTGCGACAGCATTGGGCGCTACAAAGATACGTTCTATAGGAAATCCAAGTTCAGCATACTGCTGTGCTCCCAACTCGCTGTAGGTGATGAGCGCATCAAAATGACGGATGAAATTGCGACGGCTGTGCACTCGTATTTTCCCAAAACCATCCTGCGCGGGTGAAGAACCCAGCCCCCAACCAATCACCTTGCGCTGGCGGTGTTTCATCCAGCGTAAGGCATGTCTTGAATTGGGATAGCGCGGATTGGCTTCCATAATCAATACATCCGGGTCCCAAGTATGCAGCCAGTTCATCAGACCCACTTGCCAGCACAGATAGAAGCACCCTGAAAAAATATGCCGGTTCTTTCCACGGGTGCTTTGAGCTCGTTCAGGTGTGACATTGGCTTGCAACATCTCATGACTGCGAGGAAGCCCATAAAAAACGCTCACTTTTCCATCGAACGCATCTGCGAGCATGTCAAAAAAGGGAATGCGATAGGAAGGTAAAACACGCTGTTGGACCCCAATTTTTATTTTTTGTTCGTTCATTGCGAGATCACCTCTACCTGTGAACCCTGCTTCGTTTTTCGCACTTCGATACGCACTTGAAAAGCATCTTTCAATTCTTCTAGATGTGTGATGACCAGGATTTTCTTAAAATCAGGTCGAATCATATTGATCGCTTCCACCAATTTCTGGCGACCTTCCTCATCCTGACTACCAAAACCCTCATCAATCACCAGCATTTGCAGCCGCGCGCCAGCCCTCTGCGCAAGCACTTTCGAAAGTGCTAGGCGTATCGCAAAATTAATGCGAAACGCCTCACCACCCGAGAAGAGATCATAAGGGCGCTGGACACCTTCAGCATCGTTGATCAAAATATCCAGCACCTGCATTTTATCATCGCGCTTTTTATCTTTATACTCCCGTTCTGTTTCAAAGCGTACACTCATAGTTCCGGATGACAACCGATTGAGAGTATCATTCGCCTGCGATTCCATCTGTGGAAGCGCTTCTTCCATTAACAATGCCTGTACGCCATCACGCCCAAATGCCTTCTCAAGCATCTGCAACTGCGCCTTCTGTTTGGAGAGGGATCGAAGTTGTTCATGGATATGTTGTTTACGTTGTTTTTGACGCCCGATCACCTCCAGCATCTGCTTTGCCCCTCCAACCAGCGCACGTTGATGGTTTTCCTGCTCAACCAGATCATGCAGTTCTACTTCCAGCGACCGCAGATCAAGGTCATTTTTCTCCAAATCCTCCATCAATTGTTGTGCTTGCTGTTGTTTTCCTATCAGGTCGCTCGATTCCTTTTCCAAGGTTTGATGTTGTGATCGCATGGTTTCGATCTCGCGTTGCAGTGGTTCCAGACGGTTGCGAGCGATGAGCAGTTCTTGCTGTGCTTGCTCACTCGCACGACTTTCCTGTTCTCCTTTTCGCAGATCAGCATGCAGCTGCGGTTCATAACCCAGTTTTCGGAGCTCCTCCTCAACAAGAGCGAGATTTTTTTGAGCATCCGGAGCACAGGCATTTTCTTCCAGACATTGCCGGATTGAAATCAATTGGTCCTTCCCTTGCCCCTCCCAAGCGATTATTTCCGTTGTATTTCTCTCAATATTGTTCGAGAGTACATCGAGTTCTCTTCTCAAGGATTGCTGTTTTTGAGCAAGCACATCCAGGTCAACCAGTTCCCGTTTGGTTTTTTCTTGCTCTTGTGAAAGCTTTTTTATTAATTCCCCATTCTTGCGATACTGCTGCGCGGTGCGCTTTCCCTCTGCTTCAATCTCGCTGACCACCGACAGACGATGTTCTTCGCTCAAAGGCTGACCACAGAGCGGGCAGCTTGTACTGCGCTCACCCTGTAAGCGGTCCAGTCGACCCTTCAACTTCTGCATGGTCTCGTTCAAGGTTTTATTCTCAGCAAGCAGCCTGCTGAGATGCTGTGTGATCTGCTCTACTTCATCTTTTAACAAATTCTGTTTTTCCAATTCAAGCTGCATGTCCACATCATCTCTGAGAAGCTGCTGTTTTTTCTGTTTAAAAAGTGCCAATCCATCACGCATCTGCCGGATCTTGTTTTCTTCCTTTTGCAAAGAGACGATCTCCTGTTGTATACGGCTGGTTTCCATGGCAATGGTCTTTTCATGCTCCGTCTTTTTTTGCAGTAATGCCAGGTAGCGAGTAGACAGTTCATCCATTTCTTGCAATCGTATTTTTAGGTTCAGCCTTTCCTGATAAGCCTTCTCGATCGCTTGTGCATCCGCCAGCACTTTTTTAAAGGATTCTGCTTCCTGCTGACGCTCCGCAATTGTATCGAGCAACTGCTTTGCAGTTAACCGATTTTGTTCCCTTTGTTTTTCCAATCCATCCCAAGCAACTTGCTGCGTGTGTAAAGCGGCGGCGAGCTGCTGCGCCTGTTGCAGGATTTTCTGTTTTTCTTTACGCTGGTCTTCAACTAGTTTCAGCGCTGCCGTGGTATTTTTTAGCTCCTGTTTGCGTTGCTCCTCTTGAGCCAATTCTTCCTCAATTTCATCCAGAGACCCCTCCACCTTCTGGATATATCCTTCCAGAGAACGGCGCAGTTCCCGTGCTGTATCACGATAGCTTTCCCAGACATCCATCCCTAAAATGCCCGCCAATATCTCCTTGCGCTGAGTGGAATTCTTCTGGGTGAATTCATCCGCCTTGCCCTGCAAAAAGAAAGAGGCGTTGATGAAGGTGTCATAATCCAGATGGAGAACCTCATAGATCCTGTTCTGGGTCTCGGTGAGAGTGTGTTCTGTAAGCGGTTTCCATGCATGGTCTTCATTCTGAATCTGAAATTCAAGCAGCATAGATTTTTCGCGTGCCTTGACGCGCTGCACCCGGTACAGATCATTTTCATATTGAAAGGTATAAATGACCTCAGCTTCCTCACTGCGGTTATTGATAACCCCATCATCGCTGCGGCGCGCCTTGCCAAACAACACCCACGTAATAGCATCCAGCAGGGAAGATTTCCCAGCACCGTTATCACCGGATATACACGCCAGGTCAAATCCTTCAAATGATAGGTCAACCGCATCCTGGTAGGAAAGAAACCCCCGCAATTGCAACCTGACAGGGATCATGCTTCTTCCTCTTTCTTTACCAGAGGGGTTAAAAGATATTCACCCGATCTACCTGTATCGGCAAGATGAATGATCTCCGCTGCAAGGCTAGAGAGATACTCCATCTCATCCGGTTCCAGGTGAATGCTTTTCCAGTACAAATCCAGCAGTTCAAGGGCAGAGAGCTGCCCCAGGGAAATCGTATCAGGCAGAAGAATCCGGCTTTCGACATGAGGATGGCGGACCAGGTAGAACTCGAAGGCATTCTCACCATATTCCCGGATGGCACGTTCATCAATCAACGCTTCCCATTTGCGGGGGTAAGAAAGCACCAGACGGAAAATAGCATTTTCGATGACATCCATAGCAGGCAGCTTTTTCTTGATCTGCCCGATAATATCATCCTGTTCCTCAATTTCAACCTCAACCGAAATGTACTTCCTGCCTTCCAATTTATGAAAATGATAGGTAGTAGATCCCCTATCCACCTGCGCGATGATGTAGCCTTTGGTGTCGTTGATCTCCCCAAAATCCACCCGCTCAATGGAGCCGGAATATACCAGCGGTGGGTGATGCCCTTTGTTCAGGTCTTGAAATTTATGGATATGCCCGAGTGCCACATAATCGAGCCGCTCATCCTTAAATAAAGCGGGAGAGATCACCATATCGCGACCCAGCATCACGCTGCGCTCATTGCCGTACAGGGCACCCTGCACGGTAACATGGCTGGTGAGAATGGCAGGAAGGGTGGGATCCAGTTCAGCGAGCCAGGTTCGTACTAATTTTGAAAGCATTTCTTCCATCTCTAGATTCATTTCCTCCAGAGATGTCTGCTGCGTTTCAAAATATGCCATCATACCCGATCGGGAGAGCCAGGGCAGCCCAATCAACTGGATGGGCAGCCCATTGATATCCTGCGGTCTCAACAAACAAGGCTTGCTGATGACGTATGTATTGGGAATGTGCAGGGTCTGGTATTCCTGCATGGCATGTGCTCTACCGACGGCGGGAGATACATCATGATTTCCGACCACCATCACCGTAAAGATACCGGCTTGAGAAAGGCGCATGATGCGGTTGCCCCATTCCCGTTGAAAAGTGGGGGCAGGGTTGCGGTCGCGGTAGGCATCCCCGGCGAAAATGACGATATCCACCTTTTGAGAAATTGCCGCATCCACGATCGTATCCAGGGCATGCAAAAAATCGAGCGTGCGCAATGGCAGTCCGCTCTGGGGATCACGTCTGCCCTGGCGGACCATATCAATATGCGCATCGGAGAAATGCAGTATTTTGACCATGTTTTTCTCTTGTATCTAATTGTACTTGTTCGGAAGATAGAGATACACATTTCCCGTGAGTTTTCCAGAAATTACCACTCATGTGATCGAGCATATTAATTATAAATTGATGTATGGGATAGGCTATCGTCTATGGGAAAACACCCTGCGCGTTCAATTCCTCCACACAGGGATTGAAATCTTGATGGTAAGTCAGGCATGTCAAGAAATCCTCAATAGCTCCAGGTTGATCCCCTACGGAGAGCTTTGCCTTACCACGCCAGTAATAGCTCTCTTCCAGCGCTGGTTCATCATCGCGCACCATGGCAATGGAATTATTGGTCGCCAGGTCAATCACATCCTGGTAGCGACCGGTGTAGTAATACGCAAAATACGGTCCGGTTTGATACCACAGAATGCGGTAGGGTCTTTCGGTATTATCAGAGGGCAAATCATTATAGATTGTGAAAGCCTGGTCATACGCTGTAGCTGCACCATTGTAGTCACGCAAATTAACAAGATTTGTGCCATAGTTATACCAGGCAAAGAAGCGGGTCAAGCCTTCCGCCATATAGATCTCATCGGATGCTTTCTGGGCAGCGCGGCGGTAATTCTCATCTTCATCCATATCTTTCCCCAAAATATTGAGCACATCATTGCGCTCATTACGTGGGAAAACCACCACATAGGTATAGTTGAAGGATCGCCACTGCTCGACCAGTTCCCCATAGGGCTGTTCATAATTGGCATTGATGTATGAATCCTGTGCGATGAAGACCGCGCTGTCATCGTTATAGCCCGTCAGCAGCTGGTAATGCCCCATCCAGGTAATACGGTAACTTATATCGCGAAAATACGGACCCTTCTCCACAATGACTGGATAGCCATTGGCAATCAATCGTTTAAGGAGCTCTAAATTGCCGCCCACACGCATCAGCGCATCTAGGTCGGTTTGTTCCTGTACATACGCCACCATCTCATACGGCATAACAGATTTATCTTTCTGATATGGTTTAACGACATGCGCCACATCGTCATGCGTCCCTTCCCAGCCCCAGTATGAAAGCGCCATTGCCAGGTTCGCCGGTCCGCAATAATTCCAGCGGTTGTGTTGAGAAAAATAGGTAGTACCTTCTAAATTAGCAAAACTGGGAAGCGATTCTGCTGTAGGAGTTGGAAGAATCATCTCGCCTGGCACCTCGGTGCGCTGGTTTTCAAGCGTTGGGGTTGATAGATGGGTCACCGTGGGTTGATCCAAATCCTGCTGGTTAGAAGTCGAGGGAACAAATTCAACCGCTTCCGGCGGGTTCCTTTTTACCTTCACCCAATTGGTCACCTGAGCGATATGCCAGCCCATCCATTCCTGCACACGGGGATTTAATACGAGGGTATAACCGATCACAAGGACCAGGAAAGCGATCACAATATAGCGTACCCTCTTACTTTTCAACATGCCGGCATTATAACCCATGAGAAATGGGTGAATTGTATGGAAATTATAAACAATTCTGCCGATCAGGCTCTATGCAGAAACAACCTATCGAATGGAGCGGGAGTTATTCGCGCAATCTCCATCTGCTGGCAATTTTGAAAATGCATGAAAGCATCCAGCGTATTCTGCATCGTAGGTATAAACGAGTCATCAGGTTGAAAATCATCCTCAAATTGCAAATGGTGGATGCGAAGGGTCTTCTCCTTGCGGTCCGCTTTGGCATCCAGCCTACCCACAAAGCGATCTTTCCAAAATACCGGCAAGGCAAAATAACCGAAGGTGCGCTGTTCAGGTTTGAGATAACATTCCAGAGCGTAGTCAAAATTAAAGAAAGTCTTCATGCGGTCACGCTGGATACAAAAATTATCGAAAGGGGAGAGAATAAACGCTTGATCATTTGGCATAGCTAAATTATCAATGTTCTCCAACTCTTCAGCCAGAATGTAATATTCCAGATCCCGATTTACGCCCACGATCTTCAGCGGTACAACCTCGCCATCCGCCACCAGTTGTTTCAAGGCATTCAAGATTACATTCTTTTTCGCCACCCGCAGGTGATCGACGATCTCTTTCTGGTTCGCCAGACCAAACGCCTGCAAAGCCCGCCGGACCAAAAATAGCCCCAGTTCCTGTTCATCTGGCATGGTGGTATCAACCCCATCCGGTAAAACACGTTCGGTGATATCAAAGACCTTTTGAAAACTCTTCCGTTCCGCCACCATGATCTTGCCCTGCCAGAAAAGGAGCTCTAGAGCCACTTTGACCGGGCGCCAATTCCACCATGTCTTTTCATAAGGCTGAGTTTCAGATACAAAGTCTCTAGTCGCCATCGCTCCCTCTTCACGTATACGTTGAAGAACCGGCTGCATCAGATGACCATATTTTTCCAGACGATCTCTTTCCCATTTGCCACAGGGATCATTAAATTGCTGTTTATAGGGCAAGTAAAAACGATAATCCTTCATGGGTAGGTATGACATGGCATGTCCCCAATATTCAAACACGCTCTTATCTTGCGCTTGAGCGGTATAAATATCCCCATTTTTATATTGCGGATAACGTGCCCATAGTGTGTGGTGATGCGCCCGGTTGATCACGTTGATGGTATCAATCTGTACGTAACCCATCTGCTCAACAATCTCCGCGATGGCTCCCCCGCTGCTCTCTTCGCCGGGCAAAGTACGGATTAACTGGGAATATATAATCACGTTACGAGCTTTTTGTATAGGAAGAGTTACTGCATCCACATCGGTACCTTTCAGAGAACTAATTCTAAAGGAATTTCAACACATTACCAGTATACATTCAGCCTATCCCTGCATCCATACTGCACAACACAAGAGAAAATCTTATCACCGGTTAAAACAGAAAACCCCTCGTATTGAGGGGTTTTCGAATCTCTTATGCTTCGCGGAACTCGCCTTCGACTACATCATCTCCATTGGAATTATCGTGATCTGTTTTTCCCACCTCTTGTGGAACAGCTTTGGCAGTCATTTGTTGCAATTCAGCGGTTAGCTGCTGGATGCGTTCCCGTTCTTCAGTTTGAACTGCTCTCTGCAGCGCTTCGATCTTGGAGCGCAATTCATCCGGCAAAGGTTGTGCACTTTGCTGGTAGATCTTCTGAGCCTGATAAACAGCCGTATCGGCATTGTTGCGGGCTTCAGACAGTTCTTTATAGCGCTGGTCTTCAAGCTCATGGAGGCGCGCTTCTTCTACCATCTTTTCGATCTCTCGCTTATTTAAATTCGTTGAAGCAGTGATAGCAATCTTCTGCTCTAACCCGGTAGCTTTATCTGCCGCGGTTACGTTTAAGATCCCATTCGCATCAATATCAAAGGTCACCTCCACCTGCGGAACCCCACGAGGCGCGGAGGCAATACCTTCCAGCCTGAAACGTCCTAGCGTCATATTATCCTCAGCTTTTGAGCGTTCTCCCTGTAACACATGAACATCCACAGAAGTTTGATTATCTTCTGCTGTGGAAAAGATTTCGCTCTTTTTCACCGGGATGGTCGTGTTGCGCGGGATGAGAGGTGTCATCACACCACCCAGCGTTTCTACACCCAGCGAAAGTGGGGTCACATCCAGCAAGAGCACGTCTTGAACATCCCCAGCCAGCACACCTGCTTGAATGGCAGCTCCGATAGCCACAACTTCATCCGGGTTGACACTTTTATTGCCTTCTTTTCCGGTAATGTCCTTTACCAATGTCTGCACCATTGGCATTCGGCTGGCGCCACCCACCAGGATAACCTCATCCAGATCGGAAGGTTTCAAGCCAGCA
>DMDF01000115.1 GCA_003446605.1 Anaerolineaceae bacterium | reverse complement strand
ACCTCGATCATTTTTATTTTGACGGATGAAACGGCGGGATTGGACGGATTTGCGGCAGTCAAGCCTTTATCCAGTGATATGCCATCGATACCCAATATAGCTTTGTTAGGGTGAAATTGGGCGATACATTCATTGGTCATATACCCTACCACCACGCCATGTTCTTTGAAAGCCAAGCCACCCAAAACGTAAAAATTGATATTTGGATTTGCGATGAACTCCGGAATAAGGATGAGCGAATTTGTGATGATAGTCAGGTTCTTTTTATCAGCCAGGTATTTTGCGACGATTTTGGTTGTGCTGCCCCCATCCATCATGATGGTGTCACCATCTTCTATTATGGAGGCGGTTTTTCTGGCAATTGCATCCTTCTCTTTTTCAAAATGGGTTATGCGATCGTTGATCGCATCCAGGTTCACAACTAGGTCATTCGAAAAATCGGTTTTCAGGATAGCGCCCCCGTGCGTGCGGGTGATCAGATTATGGGATTCCAGTTCGGCAAGATCTAACCTGACACTGGATTCGCTGATGTTGAATTGATTAGCTAGATCCGGCACGAAAACCTTTTGTTTTTGCTGGATGACCTTGTATATCTGCTCCAAACGTTCTTCTCGAAAAGTCCTTTTTATATCGACCATCTTTTTATTCCCTGAATTTTTCATATCATTATAGATTTATTACTTACAGGTTTTGCGAATTATTCCAGATTTTCGTACCCCATAGGATAGGAACAATATTCGCAAATGCTTGTATATTATAGCATATATTAGTATATAAATAAAATAATATTCTCATATATTGACAAATATTCTCATATCTTGTAATATAGGGATAGAAATCTATTTTTATGGTGAAGGAGCCCACATTAAATGTCTCAAATAGGAAAAGAAGTACGATTAGCCAAGCTGTTGAATCACAAAAGTAAAAATGCAATTGTCGCAGCTATGGATCATGCTGCTGTGTTAGGTCCGATCGCCGGTATCGTTGATCCCCGCGAAACGGTTAAACTGCTTGCCAAAGGAAAACCGGATACTTTCTTTATGCCCAACGGCGTTGTAAAACAGGTTTACCCCTATTTCATTGAGAATCAAATCCCGTTCATGGTTTCCATTGATACGTGTGTCGAAATGGGACCGGAACCCGATTATTTCATGCTTTCTGATACTGTCATGCACGCGATGCAATTGGGTGCCGATGGGGTTTCTATGCATGTGTTGGTTGGACCCGAAAAAACCAGTGATATGCTCAAAGGGTTAACCAAGGTCGCTGAGGATTGTGATAACCTGGGTATGCCTCTGATGGCGATCATGTACCCCCGCGGTTTTGATGATGACCATGCCGTTGAACATGTGAAATGGGCAGCTCGCATCGGTGCAGAACTCGGTGCAGATATTGTCAAGACCTACTACACCGGTTCGAAAGAGAGCTTTGCCGAAGTTACAGCTGCTTGCCCCATACCCGTCATGCTTTCTGGCGGAGAGATCACGGATAACCCGGCTGATTTCCTGCAGGTGTTGAAAAACGTCATTGATGCTGGTGGTCGAGGTTGTGCGGTAGGGCGCAACTTATGGCAGTATAAAGATCCCTTGACCATGCTGGAAGCGATGAAATTGATTGTTCATGAAAATGGAACTGTAGAGCAAGCTATGAAACTGCTCAAATAAGTTCATTCAACACAATAATGAAAACAAAAAAACTTGAAATTTCTCGGGTGATTAAACCAGAAATGGTTGATCTTGATGGGAAGGGGTTCCGCGATAAAGAAGCTCTCTTGGATCATATGATCACAATGTTGTTTGATGCGGGCGTTGTAGATTCAAAACAGGAGTATTTAGAAGCGATTTACCTGAGGGAATCTATGGGTCCGACCTATATGGGAAATTTCATTGCCATTCCTCATGGCAAGTGTGCGGCTGTCAAGAACCCTGGTGTTGCATTTTGTCGGTGCGACAGCGGGGTTTTTTATCACACGGATCTTGGTGGTGGCGATGTGAAACTGGTGTTCATGCTGGCTATTCCAGATCAGATGAGTGGAGAAGAATACATGCGTGTATTATCGCAGCTCGCTCGTTTGCTGGTATATCCAGATTTCACGGACCGTTTATATCAAGCGCAAAACTATACTGATGTGATCAATGCCATCAAAGAGTGTGAAGCAAAATTGGATTGAAAAAAAAGAGCAATAGGGAGATAGAGAATATGAAAATTGTAGCTATAACATCTTGTGCGACCGGCATTGCTCATTCCTATATGGCTGCAGAAGCTTTAAGAAAAGCCGCCAAAGAATTGGGCGATGAGATCAGAGTTGAAGTGCAAGGTGCCATGGGAATTGAAAACCGTCTCACAGATGAACAGATCGTGGAAGCGGATATTGTGATATGGGCGGTGGATGTGAATGTGCGCGATAAGGACCGATTTGATGAGAAGAATGTTATTCAATTAGGACCCAATGAAGTCATTCGCGATGCGAAGAAAATATTATCAGACATCAAAGCAAATCTGAGTAAATCATGATCACAGGAAGAAGAAATATGAAAGGAGGAAGATTTAAAAAAAAGAATACGGAAGATTGTCACTAAAGTAATTTATATAAAATAAGGAGTAAAAATAAATGTCTAAGAGTGAATCATTTTTCGGTGATATAAGAAAACACTTGATGACGGGTGTGTCTTATATGATCCCATTTGTTGTCCCTGGTGGTATCTTGATCGCTATTGGGTTTGCGATCGGCGGTATCTATGTTTACGATACGCCCGGATTCGGTGCGGATATCTTTGCTTGGGGTAAAGTTGCCATGGGGTTGATGGTACCTGCGATGGCTGGCTATATTGCTTTTTCCATTGCCGATCGCCCTGGTATTGCGGTGGGTTTTATCGCCGGTATGCTTGCCGAAAACCAGGGTTCTGGTTTTCTGGGTGGTATTGTCGGTGGTTTACTGGCAGGTTATATCGTTAAAGCCCTCAAGCAAATTAAAGTCCCTGATATGGTTAAATCGTTAATGCCAGTATTGTTCATTCCCCTTGTTGGAACTTTTATTGTTGGTTTGGGAATGACCTATGTTTTGGGTGGACCGGCTGCTTGGTTGAACAACGCGATGCTGAATCTCCTCAACAATATGGGTGAAACTGGCGGTGTCTTACTCGGTTTGATCCAGGGGGCAATGCTGGCTTTTGATATGGGTGGTCCCGTCAACAAAGCAGCCTATGCTTTTGCACTGGCAGCGGCGGATGGTAATAACTGGGCTCCAATGGCTGCGAATTTTATCGCTTCCATGAGTCCCCCGGCAGGTATTGCTCTAGCATTGGTCCTGTTTAAGGATAAATGGACCAAGGTAGAACGTGAAGGTGTTGGTGGTTGTGTAATTGGCGGTCTCGCAATGATCACAGAATTTGCGATCCCTTATGCTGCTGCCGATCCGCTCCATGTACTTCCAGCCACTATGGTCGGTTCGGGTGTGGGTGCTGCTCTTTCCTATGTGTTTGGACTCACCCTTACTGCTCCCCACGGTGGTCTTTTCGTGATTCCACTGGCAAACAAACCTTTTGTGTGGTTGCTTGTTTTTGCAGTCTCAATCGTTGTAACTGCTGGAATGCTATTCATTTTGAAACCAAAAGTTACCGAGAGCCAGGAAAA
Organism: Anaerolineaceae bacterium; assembly: GCA_003446605.1. Taxonomy (GTDB): domain Bacteria; phylum Chloroflexota; class Anaerolineae; order Anaerolineales; family Anaerolineaceae; genus UBA4781. The sequence continues at coordinate 887 of DMDF01000115.1, read as the reverse complement.
GGCACTATCACTTTAGTTCCTTAACTGCACACCGGGAAGAAATCACGTAGTCTAGCGTGAGGAAAGTGATGGGCTAATTACTCTTCGGGAAGAATGTTGCAAAACATTATCCTATTAGAAGTCGAGCAATTAGCCCTCATTTATTTTAGCTGATAAATCAATGTTTTTCAGGAAATGAATAGGAGTAAAAATGACTAAAGTGAGTGATGTGATGGGGCGTTTACCTTTCCCCCCAGATAAAAAAGAACCCAAGCACATTCGAAAAGAAGAGTATATTGATAGCATCTATCCCCCTGCGGCTCCTGTATTCAGTGATCTAACGCGTTTTATCGTTAGCACTGATAAATTATTCCTCGGCACCTATCAATTAGCCCCAGGGGGTTCTTTCAATCCCCCTGATCTCCATCCAGGTGACGAGACCTACTATGTTCTCAATGGTACCCTAACTCAACAAAATGCAGTTAGTGGACAGGTGATCCGTGCTTATGAGGGTGAATCGATATGGATGCCGCGTGAAGCCTGGCATAAAGCATTTAATTTTGAGGATGAGATCCTGCGCATCCTTTTCCTTATTGCTCCAAAAGCCTGGGATGAAAAAATTCCACCAGATGATTATCCTGATGGGGATGATATCAAAGAATATAAAGGGAAGAATAATGCTCAGTATAAGGTATTCCCTCCCATTACTAAACCAACTCGTATTGGCATGACCGATGATATTGGTCGCTGGCCGATAGATGGACCTGAGGGAAGAAGGAATCCTCAACTTTTCTATCGCATTCGAGAAGAGGATAAACTCCTGAATATCTATGGTCCGAACAACCCCATGCTGATCAAATTTTTTGTCAGCAACGATCTGATGCATATGGGGGAATTCATCTTACCAG
>DMDF01000077.1 GCA_003446605.1 Anaerolineaceae bacterium | reverse complement strand
TCAAGCAAAGCCATCAAATATCTGATCAAGTTGCCGCTGTATTGGAAGCATTGCCGCTGGTTGATCGAGCATACATTCATCCCGAGCCATTTAATCCAGTAGAAATACTTACTCCGCCAGAAGATAATGCGCCAAAAATTCCAGAATAGCCCGGTAATATTCGCGCAGCGTCTCTTCTTTCCGAAAACCGTGTCCTTCCTGTTCAAAGATCGTCAATGAACATGGAATACCGCGTTCTACCAATGAATCATACAATGCTTGTGATTGCGACGGATGTACTACCATATCATCACTGCCGTGAAACAACAGCAACGGATCTTTTATCTCATCAATATGGAATATGGGGGAGCGGTCAATAAATTGCTGCTTTTCCTCGTCGAGATCTCCGATGAGAAACTGGTAATAATATTTTTCAAACTTATGGGTTTGTTTGGCATCGGCGATCAAATCCCCAATGCCATAACTGCAAATGGCAGCCTGAAAAACACCCGGATATTTACGCAAGGTATTCAAAACCGTGGTACCCCCCGAACTGTTCCCCATCAAAGCCATTTTTCCTCGCCGTACAATTCCCTTTTCGACGAGATGGATTGCAGCACTGTAAATATCATCCACTTCAAGAGATCCCCATTTCCCCTTGAGTGTTTCGCGATAGGCAGCGCCATATCCACTGCTGCCCCGATAATTCACCTGTAAATATGCATACCCGCGTGAAGTGAATAAATTCGCTTCCGCTGCAAAGGATAGCATACGCTGCATGGTTGGTCCTCCATGCACTTCGACGATTAAAGGCACTTTTTGGTCAGTTGTATCTTCTGGAAGATATAGCAACCCGAACACATCTTTTCCATCCAACCCCTTCCAGGTGATCTTCTGAGGCAATGCCATTTGAGGTGAATAGATTGTGTCATCCCAGCTTGAATGTACTGTCTCAACGTTGCCATTCTCAACCTTCAGGATTTGTTTGGGCACAGAGGGTGAAGAACCCATCCATACCATTGTGTCACTGATAGAGGAACAGCTGATCTGCGACAACCATGTGAAAGGTGCAGTTGGTATTTGAACAGACTTCCCGCTGCGAACATTCACTCTCCAGAGAGTTGCGCCCGCATCCGCATATCGAAAATAGAAGATATTCTTCGAATCATAGCTCCAACCATAAGAACGTAGACCCTGCACCCAATCAAGAGTCGAAAGCATGTATTCCTCTCCATGCACGAGGATGCGTTTTTCTTTCTTTTTAAGATCATAAAGGACAAGATCTTCCCATTCTCCGTTTTGTTGCAGATAGCTTAATGTTTTGCCATTTGGAGAAAAAAGAGGTTGGTGGGCAGACCGTCCCGGTTTCCCACTGATCCAGGTTTCGTTGAATAACCGTAACTGCATTCCTCCAACTTCCCCTAGCTTTACACGGCTGCCCTGCCAGGGCATGAGTGGATGATCCCACTCAACCCAGGCGATCCATTCCCCATCCGGACGCCAGGTTGGTTGTAGATAAAAATCTGCGCCTTTCACGATCTGGCGCGGCCAATCTTGTGCGTGCATGGGTACCACAGCGATCAAATCTGTTTCGCCATCACTAAAAACATACAACACCCATTTACCATCAGGCGAAATAGAGGGAGAGGAAACCTTGCCCCAAGCTGGTGTGAGCATAGTGGTGGCGGTGGTTTTTAAATCTACTGCATAGAGCTGGCTTTTTTCACCGCAAAAAACAACCTTGGTACCCCGGCAATCAAATTCCCCACCCCCATAGAGAATTCCCCCCTTCACAGATATCCCTTGAGAAAGATCAAGGAATTTCTTATCATCACTCTGGAGATATACTTTTCCTATCCCATTCTCAACTTCCGCCCAGATTACTCTGTCATCACCTGATAACTGCACATCCTGCAACCCTCGTCGAGAGAAAAGTATATCAACAGGGATATGCATGTTTGCCTGGTCCTCCAATTTTTAAAATAAAATGCTCACTTCGTGTGAGCATTTTATTTTCTCTTTTACAGGTCCTTTGGTCGCCAAAGTTTTTTAAGCTTGCCTTCCACTTCGCTATTGAGATCAGACCAGTCATTAATGGGTACAGCTATATAGGCAATAGTTGACGTGGGTAAAGTTTCTACCTTGCCAGTCAACATCTGCAAGAAAGCTTCTAACCCAGGATTATGCCCGATGACCAAAACACTTTTTGCTTTTTTAGGGAGACTCTGTATAGCAGAAACCAAATCAGGTACTTCAGCCATATACAGTTTATCGATATACTCAATTTTTCCCTCGTACTTAATGGCATCTTTAAAAATACTGGCTGTTTGTTTTGCTCGTGTTGCCGGGGAACATAGAATGACATCTGGTTCAAGTTTCTTGTTCTTTAACAGCTTCCCCATCGCTTTTACATCTTTTTCACCCCTCTTTTTCAGTGGACGATCATGATCTGGAATATTCGAGTCCTTCCAGCTAGATTTTGCATGCCGCATAAGAAAAATTTTCTTCATAGCTGATCTCCATAATGATAGAATTAGAAATCGAAATTAGTATAACATACTAAAAAATAAATCAATGAATGAATCAATGCCCAACATACGCTTTATCGGGGAGAGCATAGAGGTATGCTATGACCATGGAATCATGAAACTCAAAAGTCCCCCCTGCCCTGATCGCTTCTACTGGCGCTCCACCCAATATACAGTCACACAACTCGTCCAGCAGTGGTCAGATTTTTCGCGTAAGGGACGCATGAAACGCAATATGAGTGAAGCTCATCGCATAAAAGCAGAAAGAACCGGATCATGGGGCGTTGGCAGATTCTTTTTTAGGGTCAAAGTAAATACAGGTCAAGACTTTACCATTTATTATGATCGTTCTCCCCAATCTGCACAAAAGGATAGGAGTTGGATGCTGTTTCAGGAAAATTTGGACTCGAGTAATATAAGCGAACAATAAATATTATTCATGTGTATATTGAATTTTTACAAACAAATGATATGATTGCTTTAAGAATATTGAATAACAAATAAACCAGGTGAAATATGAACATGCTAATTGACAAATGCCCCGTTTGTAATAACGATCTTATTGTCACATCTCTGCATTGCAATAATTGCAGAACGAATATTCAGGGAGTGTTCGAACTTGCGCACACCCCTTTGAGTGACCTCAGTGCAGACCAATTACAATTTGTTTTAACCTTCATCCGCTGCGAAGGGAAATTCAACCGCATGGAGGAAGAGCTCGAATTATCCTATCCTACACTCCGCAGCAGATTCAACGAGATCTTGCGCGTGATGGGTTTTGAGGCTGAACCACCGGAAGAAGAAAAAATGACCAGTGAAGAGCGAAAGGCGATCCTCACCAAGTTAAATGAGGGACAGATCTCAATTGATGAAGCTCAAGATTTATTATTGCAAAAACCTGTTAAAATCAAGTAGGAGTTGAAGCCATGGAAGAAGATCGCATGATGATCCTAAAGATGCTGCAGGAGGGAAAGATTGATGCTGACCAAGCAGCAAGACTGCTTGAAGCATTGGAAGCAGGGAAAACAGAAGAGAAAAAAGAGAATGTCAAAGAAGAGAGAACCGGTCGCTGGTTTCGGGTTCGCGTTTCGGATGTCATCACCGGCAATCAAAAAACAAATATCCGCATCCCGATCGGGTTGATGAACGCTGGATTCCGGATTGGAGCACAATTCTCTCCCGAAGTCTCCGCTCTGAAATCAGACGATATCATGAATGCCATCAAATCTGGAAAAACTGGGTTAATAATAGATGTGATTGATGATGATGACAATGAGCATGTAGAGATCTTCATCGAATAAAATCCATTGCGCAGGGGAAAGAATGCAGGTTCAACTCAATAAGAATTGGAAAACAAAATTCTTTTCCATTTGGATAGGACAAGCATTCAGTCTGCTCGGGTCTCAGATCGTCCAATTCACATTAATCTGGTATCTGACCAAAGAGACAGGCTCAGCAACCGTACTGGCGACCTCAACGCTCGTTAGCCTTCTCCCCAATGTTCTTTTGGCTCCATTTATTGGCGCATTGGTTGATCGCTGGGACCGCAAGCGCATCATGATCATTGCGGACCTTCTCATTGCTCTGGTTACACTCATCCTGATCCTCCTTTTCCGGGTTGGCAAAATCCAAATCTGGCACATTTACCTAGCGATGTTCCTGCGTGAATTTGGGAGCACATTCCACTGGCCTTCCATGCGTTCCTCAACCTCACTGCTGGTACCTAAAGAAAACATGGCTAGGGTTGAGGGGATGAACCAAACCATCCGCGGTTTACTTAATGTTGTAGGACCCCCTTTAGCAGCCATTTTGCTTGACCTGACAGATATTCATAATATTTTAGCGATTGATATTATTACTGCCTTTCTCGCGGTTACACCACTCCTATTTGTTGCCATTCCTCAACCCGCACAAGATCAGACAGATAATGCTAAATCCGCTTCCTCTTTGTTACAGGACATGAAATTAGGTTTCCGTTATTTAAAAAACTGGAAGGGAATGCTGTTATTGACCTTTACAGCAACTCTTATTAATTTCCTGGTAAATCCTGGCTTTACCCTCACGCCATTGTTAGTCACACAGCATTTTCAGGGTGGGGCATTCCAGCTCAGCCTGGTGGAATCAGTATTTGGCATTGGTGTTATTTCAGGGGGTGTTTTATTGAGTACTTGGGGAGGATTTAAAAAACGTATCTTAACCACCATCACCGCCATCATCGGGATGGGAGGTGCTATTCTGTTGATTGCCTTTGCATCACCAAGTCAATTCAACCTGGCACTTGCCGGAATGTTGTTGACCGGCTTTACCAATCCGATCGTGAACGGATCCATCACTGCTATCATGCAAACTAATGTCAAACCTGAAATGCAGGGCAGGGTTTTCACCACTCTCAACAGCCTGGCAAATGCCATGTCCCCTTTTTCAATGCTCATCGCTGCACCCGTGGCAGAGATCATCGGTATTCAAGGCTGGTTCCTGGTGGGTGGTTTGGGTTGTATCATTATGGGGATCTTCGGGCTGTTGAACCCTGATTTGATGAATATCGAAGAAGAAGGTCAAAGAAGACAACAAGCTGAAAAAGCATCATGAATTAATCACAGTTTATGATGTTCTGCGGTGATGATAGCAAGAATGGTATCAATTGTTTCCTCTAATTTTGAATCAGCATTGATGACCGCATAATCAAAAATATCTAGCATCGCCAATTCTTCTTTTATCTTAGTAATACGAATATCCAGGTCAAGATCTTTACCCTGATCATCCGCACGGTGCTGCAAACGATCAGTCCATTCTTTCTCATTGGAGGGGATAAGAAAGATCAAGATAGCGAAGGGATACAGATCCTTAATACGTTTGGCTCCTTGTACATCCAACCGCATGAGCACATCTTTTCCACTTTCAAGAGCTGTTTCGATTTGCGATTTCGGCACTCCTTTGTAATCCCCATATACGTGCGCCCACTCAGCCAACTCATCCTGTTCAATCATCTTTTCAAAATGCTCTTTACTGACAAAAAAATAATCCACAGCTTCCACTTCGTCAGGTCGGGGTGCGCGGGTGTTAGCAGTAATCACAAAATGGAATTTCCCTTCCCGACTCTTCAATGCCTTAACTACTGAATCCTTTCCCACTCCGGAAGGACCGGAAATAACGATCAGTAGAGCATCATCTTTAAGCACATTAAAATTCACGTTAGCGGTCCGCGCCATAAGCATCATCCAATTGTCAGGTAATGTGATTATAATTGAAAACGTTCTAAAACGAGATGAGAGCATGCCTGTATACCAATTTATCTGCCTTACCTGTAAAACTTCTTTTGAAAAAAGAATCGCATACGAGAATTATGGACTTGAAACGGTTCACTGCACTGCATGTGGTTCTACCAAAATCCAACGCAAAATATCAAAGATACGATTCAATTCGTCCAATCCCGATGGTGACGTTTTCTCAGAAGATATGCCTGATTTCGCACATCTTGAACAGAATCCTGAAGAACTGGGGAGAACGCTGCGTAAGATGGGGCAACAAACAGGTGAACAATTTGAACCAGAATTCGACGAAGTGGTCGATCGTCTTGAAAAAGGGCAATCTTTTGATCAAATAGAGCAGGAGTTGCCTGACATTTCTGCTACTTCAGCCCCCAACACACAAGAACAGTCGCGATAGAAACCATAATTTTCCCTGCTCAAATATTACCAGCAACGCATCCATTTCTAATGAATTATTTATGTATCTTTGCTTGACAAAACGGGGTGAGAAATTTATGGTTATGACAGATTTAAAATAAGTTATCAACACAGCCTAGCGTGTTTTTGGGAAAGGAAAATATGTCTGAAGAAAAGAAAAACAAGAAATCAAAAAAATATTATTATTACGCGGCAGCGATCATTTTAATTATCATCATCATTTTTTCAAACCGGAACAAGGACGACAGCGGTGATGAATTAATAACCACCACGGTCGAAATGGGCGAATTGATCGCTACCGTTGGTGGAACAGGCAAGGTTGAAGCCAATAAATCAGCTTTTCTCACCTGGGATACAACCGGAAACGTCAGTGAAGTATATGTTGAAAATGGTACGCAGGTAACGCAAGGTACAACCCTCGCTGAACTGGCTCCTGCTTCCCTTCCTCAATCTGTTATCCTTGCAAAAGCAGATCTTGTAGATGCACAACGGAACCTTGAAAATGTCCTTCAATCCGATACACAGCGCTCCCAGATTTATCTTGACCTGCTGGATGCCGAACAAAATTATAAAGACGCACAAGAGGATGTTGATGCTTGGAACTACAACAACGCCGATCAGCAGAGTGTTGATCAAGCACGCGCTGAATTCATCGCGGCAGAAGAAACTTTAAAACAGATTGAAACTTCCCTTCAGTCAGTTCAGAACGGTGAGGAAAATGGGGATGTGCAAGCATTGCAGGAAAAATTGGATGAAGCACAGCTCACCAGAGACAAAGCACTTCGCAATCTCAGCTCCATTCTAGGAAAGACATATAGTACCACCGTAGCCAAAGATTTTGCAGAATATGATCTCGCTGAAGCTCAATTGGATGATATCCAGCGGGAGTGGGATCGCGTGAAAGACGGGAAAAATGAAGATGATATCCTGGCTGCACAAGCCAAGGTTATCGCAGCCGAATCAGTTACGGATATGGCAGTCATTAAAGCACCTTTTGATGGCACCATTACTTCAGTATTTACAAAGGTTGGCGACGAAGTAAATGCGGGGTTAAAAGCTTTTCGTGTGGATGATCTTTCTACCTTCTATATTGAAGTGGAAATTCCAGAGATTGATATTAACAGAATTGAAATCGGTCAAGAAGCAGAATTTACCTTCGATTCGATTCTCGATAAAACCTATCATGGCAAGGTAGTGGATGTTGCGGGTGCTGGAAGTGAAGAACAGGGAGAGACTAACTTTATCGTCAAAATAATTTTGATTGATGGCGATTCCGAAATTTTACCCGGTATGACCGCTTCGGTGAGCATCACCGTCACCAAGCTGGAAGATGTATTAATCGTCCCTACGCGTGCAATCCGCCTCGAAAATGGAGATATCGTAGTGTATGCACTTCGCAACGGCAACATTGAAAAAGTGATCATTGAAATCGGAGCATCTTCAGATAGTTACACACAGATCATTTCAGGAGAAATTACCGAAAATGAGACCTTGGTATTGAACCCCCCTGAAGACCTGTTTAATACCAACCAACGTCCAGCGTTCACGAGGTAATTGTGTCAAAACCCGTTATCAACATCAAAAATGTTACTAAAACCTATAAAATGGGCGAGATTGAGGTCCATGCTTTACGAGGAATTTCCTTTGATGTGCAAAAAGGAGAAGTAATCTCCATCATGGGTCCTTCCGGCTCAGGGAAATCCACCTTGATGAATATCATTGGATGCCTTGATCACCTGACCACTGGAGAATATAACCTGGATGGGAAGGATATTGCTAACCTGGATGATGATGAATTAGCACAGATTAGAAACCAGAAAGTTGGTTTTGTCTTTCAGAATTTTAACTTATTAGCACGCTCAACAGCGCTTTCGAATGTCGAGCTCCCCTTACGCTACGCAGGGCAAATTGAGAATCGCCTGCAACTGGCAGAAAAAGCTCTTACCAGCGTAGGGTTGGAAGACAGGATACACCACAAGCCTTCCGAATTATCCGGAGGGCAACAACAACGTGTGGCAATTGCCAGAGCCATTATCAATAATCCCGCCATCATCCTCGCCGACGAACCTACCGGTAACCTGGATTCCAAATCTGGGGATGAAATTATGGAATTGCTGCTGGGATTAAATAAAAAGAATGGGACAACTCTCATCATCGTTACTCATGACCCTCAAATTGCGTCTCACACACGACGTACAATTCAGTTATTCGATGGATTGATCCAGGAGAGGGAATCATGAACTTCGCACAAATTCTTCGTGAAGCTTGGAACAGCCTTACCTCAAATAAGATGCGCTCGGTACTCACCATTCTCGGTATCGTGATCGGGGTTGCAGCTGTAATAGCTATGCTAGCAATAGGCTCCGGCGCCCAGGATACCATCCTTAATCAAATCAGCGGCATCGGGACAAACCTGCTCTTCATCTTTGAGGGAAATGAGATGGATGGCACGACAACAACCCAACCGCTAACACTGCAAGACGCACAGGCAATCACAGAATTATTTGCTGCACCCCACGTGGATGTGGTAGCACCTGTCATCCAGAGCAGCGGGGTTGTTAAGTACAGCGGCGAATCAAAATCCACTCAGATTTTCGGTATCACCCCTGAATATCAAGATGCCCGTAATTATGAACTCTTAGAAGGAGAATTCGTCAATGAACAAAACGTCAACGGTCGTGCTTCCGTTGCTTTGATCGGTGTGGACGTTGCGGATAAGCTTTTTGGGCAGAGAGATAATTTACTGGGAGAAACAATCCATATTGAAGGGCAACCTTTCCGCATTATCGGAGTTCTTGCTCCCAAGGGAGGTGGTCAATTCGGCAGCCAGGATGACGTAATTCTCGTCCCCATGACTACGGCAAAAAGCCGTTTGATGAATCGCGATCAGAATCGCGTGGATATCATTTATGTTAAAGCCATCAGTGCTGATTCAGTTCCTGAAGCCACCAGCGAGATCGAAGAGATCCTTCGGAAACGCCACCGCACCGACCTAGGTGAAAATGATTTCACCATCTATTCACAGCAAGATTTTCTATCCTTAGCATCAAGCATCACCAATATTTTCACCGTCCTATTGGGCGGCATCGCCGGGATATCCCTGCTGGTAGGCGGAATTGGGATCATGAATATCATGCTGGTATCTGTTACCGAAAGGACCAAAGAAATCGGGTTGCGTAAAGCCATCGGTGCAAAAAAGAAAGATATCCTCATTCAATTTTTAACGGAATCTTCTCTGCTCAGTTTTATGGGCGGCATTATGGGAATCATCCTCGGTTGGATCCTCTCATCAGCCATAGGTTCTGTCGCCAGCGCTCAGGGTGTCATACTCGAACCTCAAGTTGGGTTGGAAGCTATTTTCCTGGCAACCATTTTTTCTTCAGCGGTCGGTTTGTTCTTTGGCATCTATCCGGCTAATAAAGCAGCAAATCTCGAACCGGTTGAGGCATTACGCCACGAATGAACAAAAAAAGCAGCGGAACACGCTGCTTTTTTTGTTCATTATTGCAATCCCATCCTTTTTTCCCATAAAAGATGCCCTAAAGATGAAATAAGGCAACTATACACTATTGAACCTCAATGGAATGCGATACAATTTTCTCATCTATGGAATAAAAGGAGCGGAAGCATGTCAGAGTGGAAGATTTTGTTAACAGATGGCTTATCTGAAACTGGGAAAGCAATTCTCAAATCAAAAAACATCGCGTTCGATGACAAAAATGACATTGAAAAAGAGGAACTATTATCCTGTATCGCAGATTACGATGCACTAATCGTCAGAGGGCGCACAAAAGTTACCGCAGATGTCTTTGAGCAAGGGAAAAAGCTCAAAGTAGTGGGGCGCTGTGGAGTGGGTGTCGATAATATTGACCTGGAGGCTGCTAAACAGCACAACGTTGCAGTTGTCAACGCGCCAGTCGCAACAACAATAGCGGTCGCGGAACATGCCATGGCTTTGATGTTGGCAATGGTACGTGAGATCCCCAAAGCGGATTCCGGGATCAAAGCAGGTATCTGGTACAAAAAGGAAATCAAGGGTGCTGAATTGAACGGAAAAACACTGGGTGTGATCGGGTTTGGTCATATCGGCTCAACCGTTGGTTCCTATGCGAAAGCTTTCGGGATGAAAGTGATAGCCTATGACCTCATTGCATCACCCGAGCAGATCAAACAGCACGGTGGTGAACCGGTCACTTTTGATGAACTTCTACAGCAGGCAGATATCATCACCCTCCACGTTCCCCTGACAGATAGAACGAAACACATGATTAATGCGGGTGCTTTTACGAAAATGAAAAAGGGAGTGCGCATTATTTCAGCAGCTCGCGGTGGGGTTATTGATGAAATGGATCTTCTGCAAGCCCTCGAAAGCGGTAAGGTAGCCAGCGCAGCGCTGGATGTATATGAAAAGGAACCTCCCACTGACTCGCCGCTGGTAAGACATCCCAATTTCATCGGCACTCCCCACTTGGGCGGGCAAACAAAAGAAGCACAGCAAAGAGCAGCTGTGGATATTGTGAATGAAGTACTAGCCGCGTTGGAGGGTGAACCCTTGCAGTGGCGTGTAGCATAAAATTTATAGAGGAGAAATCATGAAAGAAAAATTAGAACAGCTAGAAAAATTACTGCACGAAATCCATGATCTCAGTGCTGCCAACGCGGTATTGGAATGGGACCAGCAGGTAAATATGCCACGTGGTGCAGCAGAAGACCGCGGTGAACAGATGGCAACTCTTAGCCGTATTGCCCATATCAAATCCACTTCCGATGAACTCGGGAAGCTGTTGGATGATCTCACCAAGGAAGCCGCCAGCCTGGCTAAAGATTCGGATGAAGCCCGTTTAATAAAAGTGGCAAAACGACGATATGACAAAGACACCAAGGTGAGCGGTGACTGGGTAGCAGAATTCACCAAAGCAACCGCTGTGGCACAAAGCACCTGGGAAGAAGCAAAAGTTAATGATGATTTCGAGCTGTTCCGACCGCATCTGGAAAAATTGGTGGGTCTCAGACAAGAATATGCCGAATTCTTCAAACCCTACGATCATGTCTATGACCCTCTTCTTGATGATTTTGAACCGGGTATGAAAACTGCCGAGGTTCAGAAAATTTTCGCTGATATGAAAGACGAGCAGGTTGAGCTTATCCACCAGATCAGCCAACAACCCGAGATAGACAACAGCTTCCTTTTTTTGAAATACGATGCAGATGGTCAAATCGAATTTGGGAAAAAGGTCATCACTGATTTCGGTTACGATTGGAATCACGGTCGCCAGGATATCTCCGTTCATCCCTTCACAACCAGCTTTGGTTTAAATGATGTGCGCATCACCACCAAGATCGTACCCGATTTCCTCTCTCCATGTCTTTTTGGGACTTTTCACGAGTGCGGGCACGCCTTGTATGAACAGGGTATAGCCAAGAAATTCAACCGTACCCCGATTGCAGATGGAGCTTCCATGGCGATCCATGAATCCCAATCTCGCATGTGGGAAAACCTGATCGGTCGATCCGAACCATTCTGGAAACGATATTATAAGGATTTGCAGAAGATCTTCCCCTCCCAATTGGGAAATATTGATGGGAGCACTTTCTACAAAGGGATCAATAAAGTTGAACCTTCCCTTATCCGTATCGAAGCAGATGAAGCTACCTACAACCTGCACATCATGCTACGCCTGGAGATGGAAATTGGTCTGATGGAAGGCAGCATTCAAGCCAAAGACGCTGCTCAGGTCTGGAAAGAAAAATTTAATGCCTATCTGGGTATCGTTCCACCCAATGATAGACAAGGTGTTCTGCAGGATGTACACTGGTCATCCGGATTATTCGGATATTTCCCCACGTATGCCTTAGGGAATTTAGTATCCGTCCAGTTATGGGATCGGATGCTGCAGGATAACCCTGATACAGCCGAACAGGTTGAAGCAGGTGAATTCTCTAAGATCCTGGGGTGGTATCGGGAACACGTCCACCAATATGGTGCCAAATATGAACCGCAAGAATTGGTTCAGAAGATCACCGGTGAAAAGATCAATTCCGCACCATTCACCCGTTACCTCAAGGATAAATTCGGAAAGATCTACAATCTCTAGCTCACGTATCCAATCGAATTCAAAAAACCACCAGATTTTTTCTGGTGGTTTTTTAGTCCTAACAGCAAATGGAATTTTTGAGGGATTAGCTTATTTCTATGCTCCACCCTGCCCATAGAAGGATGGATCGGTTGGGGTCTCCCCGCTAGGATCCCACACATACACCCAGTCCCCCACCTGCGCCCAATTGAACAACCAGTGTGAATCTGCTACTGATAAGTTCACACAACCATGCGATTGGGGATATCCGAACAAAGCACGCCAGTATGCTCCATGCAGGGCGCGATTCTGATCGAAATACATCGTCCAGGGGACATTCTCAAGATAATAATAATCGGTCTTGCCTGCCGCAAAGGAGCCCGTCATAGTCTCCAGCTCCTTTTTTTCATAGATATGGAAAAGACCAGGCTGGGTAAAGTAAGGATCCACCCCGGTTGCGATGATGGTGGCAAATACAAGCTGGCTATTTTCGTAAACTGCCAGCGTTTGCTGTTCCAGATTCACTTCGATCCAACGTCCATTGGTCACACCTTCGGGTGGAGAATCCATCAAATTGACCACGCCGATATAGCGCTGTTCAACCCATTTACCCAATCCGATCATATACCAGACCGTGTTATCCATCTCTACCTGGTCATATACTTGCACAAGTTGTTCCCGAGTCAGATTTTCACTGATGGTGGCAGCCTGGTATCCTGGTTCTTCACGTGGATTATTTTGATCCAGTATCCAACCAAATCCATTGGGGGGTGTTTCATTGAACTGTAAACCCTGAAATGGGGAATAATTGGTCGGTGAAGCCCGCACCCATTCTCCAGACTCAACCTGCACATAATGACCACCATTCACATCCGATTGTTGAGTATAAGTAATATAAAGCAGTTCACCTGCAGGTAAGAAACGAAAAGCATTAATCCCCGCAACCGCCGAATCAAGATTGGGATAAAAAGCTGCCTGCACACCCTCCTGTAAATTTAATTTAGCATATTTCTGATCCAGGTTGATCAAATTGGAATCGGGTCTGACTGCGGGCAATGGTTGCAAAGGAATGGTCAATCCATTCATTGCTAAATCGGTTAAAATCTCGGAAGAACCCAAAGCCAAGCAATCCCATGGATCTTCTAAATAGATTCCTGGCAAACATAACGCCATGTCATCAGCTTCCTCCGGCAAATTGGGTGTTACGTCAGATTGTGCACTGACAGAGTTGAAACTACCCAAGAAAATGATCATGACGAACAATGCGGTGAGAAAATGATATTTCTTCATAGGCTCTTTCTTTTTTGATTTTCACCATTTTACTTCATTCTTCGCGATGCTCCCTGATTATTACAATTCTCAAATAGCTTTCGATGCAAAAACGAGCAATCCTAAATATGCTATAATGCCATCAGGATTTTCCCACAAGATTGGAATCACTATGCGATTTCTCATCACCGGTGTTGCTGGTTTTCTAGGGGCTCCACTTGCGAACAGTCTGGTAAGTGATGGGCACAGTGTGGTTGGTCTGGATGATCTCTCCACCGGCGATCCAGATCGACTATCTCCTGATGTACATCTGGTGCGCGGGGATATTAATGACCGCCCCAAATTATGGACCCTGCTGCAGGGGGTCGATTGCGTATACCATTTGGCAGCTCGAGTGATCGTACCTGAATCTGTGCTCTATCCGCGAGAATACAATCTGGTAAACGTTGGGGGAACCGTCACCCTGATGGAAGCCATGCGCGATGTGGGAGTAAAACGAGTCATTTTTTCCTCATCCGGTTCGATATACGGGAATCAAAAAAATCAACCGATGCGCGAGACGCTACGCCCCCACCCCCAATCACCCTACGCAGTCTCAAAACTGGCAGCAGAATATTACATTCACACCATTGGTGAACTTTGGAAGATTGAAACTGTGATTCTGCGCGTTTTCAATGCATACGGTCCGGAACAGCACCTGCCACCCGCGCACGCACCCGTCATTCCTTACTGCATCAAACAAGCTCTTGACAACGGTACAATCGTGGTGCATGGCGAGGGAAAACAAACGCGCGACTATGTTTTTGTGGATGACGTGGTCAACGCTATGATGAATGCAGCTACAACATCCGGATTGAATCGTCTGATCATCAATGTTGGTAGTGGGAAAGAAACTTCTGTGAATGATATCGTTAAAACGGTCATGGATATCAGCGATACCAAACCAGAAATTGTTCACAACCAGCACCATGACACAGGTCCTTCCAGAATGTGTGCAGACATCTCTTTGGCTGAGAAAAAAATGGGCTATAAACCAAGCGTGACTCTCAGGCAAGGTTTGCAAAAGACTATGGAAATGGACAAGCGCTTTCAAAATAAAAAGAAACCCGATAATCGATAATCCAACTGCACTCCTATAACTTCTTTCCCTAAACCCCGCAAAAATCCTGCATGAAAAGCCACTTTCCTTTTAGGACTAGTGCATGTTTCAAATGTTCATTAAATGGCGAGCCAGATAATTACAGATACAATTATCATTAACACCATTTCAATGAAAGACATATCAATGAGAAAAGTAATCCGAGCTTTTGAAAAGTCAACCTTCTTCCCAAGTTTGATGCTGGTACTATTCACTTTCCTGTCCAGTATGTCCTTTTACAAAGGCGTCCAAAGCGGCACATTCTTTACTCCATCCATTGGGAACATACAAATGGTATTAATTGAAGCAAGTGCCGTACTTGCCTTTTTCACACTCGTGCGATATTTCACACACGAACAATCACAAGTAAAAAGATCGGTCAAAAAAATATTCAGACCCTTTGGGAAAATCAAGATACTGGCTTTCCTCATCATCGGATTTCTCATTGTTGCTTTTCTTTACCTCGTATTCATCCAGGCTGATGATTATTACCATGACTATGCCTACAGGGTTGCTACTGTGATGGCGCTGGCATTTATCATCTCGGGTTTATTGAAAAGCATGTATGAAAAAGTGCCTTACAATACTCTCTTTCTACTCAGTCTTTTATTCGTGGGAGTTTGCTACCAGTGCGGGACCTATTTAAACGACATTTCCAGTAATCCCTTCACTCTGGCATGGTCTGAGGGCAGTCGCTACTATTATGCATCCCTGACGGTTGCACAAAAATTGTACGGGCAGAAGATTCCACTCTCTTTTCTTCATCCCAGCAGATATCTTGTGTTAAGCATCCCCTTTCTATTCGGGGAAAGCAGTATTTTTATTCACCGCGCCTGGCAGGTATTCTTATGGATCTCAACCACGCTGCTGTGCATGATCACACTTGTAAAGCGTTTGAAGCTGCGCAACTTCTGGTGGCAGGTGATCCTGGTTTGTGCTGGTTTCCTTTTTTTACAACAGGGACCTGTCTATTATCATCTACTGATTAGCGCTATTTTGATTTTCATTGGATTCAATAAAGAAAAATTCTGGCAGTCACTTATCGTTGTCTGTGCAGCATCTATGTGGGCAGGCATCAGCCGCATTAACTGGTACCCTCTGCCCGGTGTACTGGCAGCACTTCTGTATCTCTTGGAAGACCGTAAATCTGAAGAAAGCTCAATCTGGGAATACAGCAAACAGCCTCTAATCTATATTGCAGTTGGAGTTATATCCAGTTTTTTAGCAAATCTTGTCTATATCCCGCTTTCAGGAAATGCAAATGTGGAGCAATTCACCACCAGCTTCACCGCCGATCTGCTGTGGAATCGTCTTTTACCGGGAACAACCTACCCCAAAGGCATTCTGACCGGTATCCTGTGGTTGTGCGCACCCTGCTTGATAATGCTATCTCTGCGCCTATTTAATAAAGAAAACACAGACAAGAGGGTTTTACGCACATTCATCATTCTGGCGTTGTCCGTTTTCTTCTTCGGAGGGTTGGTAGTCAGCGTCAAGATTGGTGGCGGAAGCAATTTACACAATATGGATGCTTTCATGCTTTTGCTGCTAACCATCGTATACTACTTTGAATTCTCCCACATTCAAATTAAGACCAGCATCCACACATCAACATTTTTAAGAGAGCTCCTTTTACTGGTAATGCTGCTACAGCCTTTTTTCTGGTCGTTGGCTGCGTGGTCGCCGCGTGCCAACTATTCCGCTGAATCGCTCCAGCATGACCTCGAGGAGATCAATGGATATGTTGCAACCATTAACAGCCATCATCCCGACAGCCACATCCTATTCATCAACCAGCGCCAGCTGCTAACATTCGGGTATGTAACCGACACAACCTTAATCCCCGAATACGAATTATTAGAATTAATGGAGATGGCAATTTCCAACCAGGATACTTATTTACAGCAGTTTTATGACCAGCTTGCCTCCCATTCTTTTGATATGATCATTATCAACAAACAATACATCAACTTCAAGGATAGATCAGATGCTTTCCCGGAAGAAAATAATGCTTGGGTACGCAATATCACCATCCCATTAATGAAATACTACACACCCATCGCCTGGCTGCGGTATACTGACACTGAAATATACATACCCAGACCAGCGGGCGAATTGCAGCGACTGATCACCCGTTGAGCAAGGAGTAACCTGTGGAATCATCTGACAAAACACAGCCATCCAATAAGAACACCCCCATCTGGCGCTGGCTATTGACCATCGCGGCTGTAGGGCTTTTTATCTATCAATTCACTCGCCAGGATACGCATGAAATTTTCAATATCCTTAAAAGCATTCCCATCCCATCCTTGCTTGCTGCAATTGTTTTGCTGATGGGCTCGCGCTTTGCAGTAGCCGCCCGCTGGAATGCATTATTGAAAATAAACGAGCCTAAACCTACATTCGTGAACAGCCTAAAAATCACCTTTGCCGGTTTATTTTCCACCAATTTTCTACCCACCAGCGTAGGAGGGGATGTGGTGCGCTTGATGATGGGAACACAAGCGAATCTGGAGGCAGCTTACGTTACCTCTTCCTTGATCTTGGATCGAATCATCGGCTTTACCGGCATGTTCTTTTTCATGCCTTTTGGTCTTTCCATGTGGATAAACTCTCCCGAAAATCCCTTTGCCGCATCGGGGCTATTCCTGCTGCCTTTTGCTCTGGCTTTTTCTGACATCTTTAAAAAGGTGTGGGAATCCATCAAGAAGTTTTTCTCAAAGATTTGGGATAGCCTGAAACTGTGGCGAAATAATCCTCGCTATCTGCTGGAAGCACTGGGGTACACCTTCTTGCATATGTTCCTTTTTTTTAGCGCCATGTGGATCTACCTGCGAGCATTGCATGTTGACTTATCCTTCTTCAAAATGGGCGCCATCTACAGTTTGAGCTACGTCATCTCTCTCTTCCCGATTTCTATAGGCAGTCTTGGAATCCAGGAAATGGCAATATCCTACTTCTTTTCAACCTTAGGGAACGTACCGGCAGAGAGTGCTTATGCTTTGGCTCTGCTCATCAGGATATCTTTCGTGATCTGCAGCATACCGGGTGTTTTCTTTCTTCCTGATCTAGGTAAAAAGCCGCAGAACAATCCAACCACAAAGGATTAGAACATGTATTGGTTACGCACCAGCAACAATCTCTCCCCTTTGCTCTTCATGCTAGTAGCAGGAATGTTCAGTAGCGGTGGATTTTTGCTGGTTTCCGGGAGCTTTAAAATCAGGAAATTTGAAGCGCCTTTGCTTGGATTTGGTGTGGGATTGACAGTGTATCTTTGGATGGCGAACATCGCCGGGCATTTTCTCTCACCCGATCTGGCATTCACACTTCCCGCTCCCATTATTCTTATCTCAGGGATAATCTGGCGTTCAACACGTGGAAAGCCATTCAATGAGAGCCCATGCTGGCGCACGATTTTAATACAAGCTAGATCAATGTTGGCACTGATCGTGTTTTTCACCATGATCGGTAGAGGACTTGCCATTTTCGATGAACGGAAAAATCTCACCCTGATATCCCTGATGGCAAATGGGGATATCCCTCCGCACAATCCGCTCAATCCAACCACCCTCTATCAGTATCATTATGGGTCTCAACTGTTAGGCGCCAGCTTGGTGAAAACAGGCGGTTTCTTTCCGTGGAGCGCCTTCGATATAAGCAAAGCGGTCTATTGGGCACTTTGCATCCTGCTTGTTTATTGCCTGACCAGGCGATTCTCCAGCAAATCGTGGGCTCCTATCTTGCTCAGTGGAGCTTACGTTTTCATGAGCGGCAGCCGTTTTTTGTTGATGCTGCTCCCTGAACAATTCTTGAGTTCCCTGGATGCCAGCATCACCTTTTTGGGATCCAGCCAGGATATAGGACTGCCTTTTTCCAAAGCGATCTTTGCTGACTGGGTGATCGGAGGGGGTCCCCCCTCTGCATACTCCTATGGATTCATTAACGGTATCCTCAAACCGCTGATCATGTCCCACTCAGGGACAGAAACCTTCGCCTTGGCAATCGTCCTGATGATATTCCTTCTAGTTACCTCACAGCCTGAAAAAGAGGGTAAATGGCTGGTGGGTATTCTTTTTGCACAGCTGGCGCTCACTTGGGAAACAACCTATCTGCTACTGGCAGTGACTGTACTCTTACTGGGTATCCATGCTCTGGTGAAGAAGACATATCAAGAGAATCACGTGTTAAAAACACTGGTTGTGGCGAGTATCATTTCCATCCCGATCGTGCTGTTACAAGGTGGCACGGTGACCGAAATGGCTCGCAATATTTTGCATGAAATCTTTTCGGATTCCACGACGGTCAATGCACACATCACGGAAGGAGGATTGTTCCTTTTCAACAGGTCTCCGGTCATCTTCTCCGGTCATCTGGGAGCATTATCCATTTTTAACCCCTCCCAATTAGTCGTAGGGTTGTGTGAACTTGGTCCAATTATTTTAACCATTCCCGCTATCTGGAAATGGTTAAAAAATCATACCGAAAAGGCTTTCCAAACAGCCGGTATCGCGCTTTTCATCAGCGCTCTAGTGGGGTTGCTCATTCCGGTTTTCTTCACCTACCCATCCTCCGCGAGAGACATCACCCGCTTTTCAGGGTATGGTTTATCCATCCTGCTCCTGCTTTTTTTGCTCTTTATCCTCGATCAGTGGAAATCTCAAAAGCTGGGAGTAAAAATCATCGAGAGTTTCAGCCTCCTCACAATGGCAGTTGGTGGTCTGGTGGTGGGTGCAGAACAGTTATCTGCATTGGGGCAACCCATCTTGGCAGAAGGGATTGATGGTTGGGATGCGCGTATCAGCGCACAAATTTGGGGAAAGTTGGAGCCCGATGCATTGGTCTACGATGCATCCAGTATGAGCTGGCGCTCTGCAGTCATCAGCGGAAACCCTACACTGCTGGAATCAAATACCTATACGCAAACCGATTTTGAGCAGCTACGCGATGAACCTACCCTGCAAAAGTTTCAATCCTATGGATTTGAGTATATTTATATTGACGAGACCTGGTGGGATACGCTCGACCAGGATGAACGAGCTCTCTTTGAACAGAGCTGTGTCATGGAGATTGCTGCAATTGAAAATGACCAGAAAAAGGTCATGCGTTCCCTTATCAACATTAGCTCCTGCCCGTAAATCTACAAGAGATTATGAAAAATATAGATCGAATGGTAGAGCGCTCTTTTTACACCCAAGCGGCGGTTACCGCAGCCAGAAATTTATTGGGCAAGCAACTCATTCGTGAAGAACATGGCGAACTCGTCAGCGGATTTATCATCGAGACGGAAGCCTATGACGGGGAACAGGATGAAGCCTGCCATGCGCGCAGCGGCAAAACAAAACGAAATGCGGTCATGTATGGTGAACCAGGGCACGCCTACGTGTATTTCACTTACGGCATGCACTGGCTGTTGAACTGCGTTACAGGGGCTAAAGGCTACCCGGCAGCTGTTCTCATTCGTGCCGTGTATCCGACACGTGGTCTGGAATTGATTGCCAAACGCCGCCAGCCCATCGCACCCAGTCACTGGTGCGATGGGCCCGCTAAATTGACGCGCGCCTTTGCCATTGATGGGTCACTCAATGGATATGACTTATGCCAACCCGATGGTATGCTGCGCCTGGCAGATGGGATTACAATTCCTGATACACTGGTTCATACCACGCCCAGAATTGGCATCAATTATGCCGGGGAACCATGGAAGAGCAACCCCTGGCGGTTTGAGGCAACCATCACGCCGGAAACTCTCATGAACCAATTCGATAATTCCATGATATAAAATTTAGGAAAGAAAAATGGACAAAATAAAAAGACCCGAATTTGAATATGACCCCACCCGCGTGATCATTTATGGCGGTGGTGGGCTGAGCAAAATGGTCATCGAGGCTGTGCGCGTGCTGGGATGCTATACGATCGAAGGCATCGTTGATGACAGTATGGCAAAAGGAACGGACGTAATTGGTTCGCCCGTTTTAGGCGGTGCGGAAGTTCTGCCAGATTTATATGCACGTGGAATCCGCATGGCAGTTAATTCTGTCGGGGGAATCGGAAATTACGAGGTTCGTCTCAATGTGTTCACAACACTGGCAGAAGCAGGTTTTGTCTGTCCTGCCATCGTCCACCCCACCGCCCACGTTGATCCATCCGCACGGTTAGCAGCGGGTGTGCTGGTGCTGGCGCAAAGCTACGTCAGTGGGAATGCGCGGATTGGCATGGGCACCCTGATCAACAACTCGGTAGTCGTTTCGCACGATAATGTGTTGGGCAGTTGTGTCAATTTATCTCCTGGAGCAACCCTGGCAGGTGATGTTATCATTGATGACTATGCTCAACTGGGCATGAACGTCAATGTCAACATTGGTGTTCACATCGGTCAATACGCTCGCATTGCCAATGGAGCTACCATCAAAGCGGACGTACCCGAGAATGGAAGGGTTTACGCAGGCATGGTGTGGCCGCCTCGCGAGCAATCCAAACCGAGAACCGTATAGGAGCAATTTTTTATGTTTCGTAGAAATACCACCAATGATCATGCCGATATCACACCCATCGAACGGGTTACCTCCGTATTGGGTTCGGGTATCATTTGGCGCGGCTCGATTACGGGCAGAGGTGGTGTACGCATTGAGGGAACATTTGAGGGCGAGATCAATCTCAACGGGTTGTTAGTGGTGGGTGAGACCGGTCGTGTTACCTGTGAAAATGTACAGGCAAACACCGTCATTGTAGCCGGTGCCATCAAAGGCAATATCACAGCAGAAAAATTGGAAATCCGCAGCAGTGGACATGTATGGGGTGATGTAACTATTGTGGCATTTTCCACAGAAGAAGGTGCGTTTTTAAGGGGTAACATCACCATGGAAGAACAGGTCAACTTCAATTTCAACGAACCACCTGAAGATAATTCCCTCCCGGCAGAACAACCCTCCAATTGATAGTAAAGTATTCGCGATGAGATATTCACGATTGTTCAACCAAACACTGCGCACTTCTCCGGCGCAATCGGAAGCAGCCAGTCATCAATACCTGACCCAGGCTGGTTATTTGCGCCCGCTGGCAAGCGGTATTTTCGCTTATCTGCCCCTTGCCCAACGAACATTGAGGAATATCGCATCCATCATTCGTGAGGAAATGGAAGCCATCGGTGGGCAGGAAGTATCCCTACCGATCGTTCATCCGGCTGAAATCTGGCAGCAAACCGGGCGCTGGTACACCATCACTGCTGAAATGGGGCGTTTCAAGGACCGCAATGGACATGATATGGTACTGGCAATGACCCATGAAGAAGCGGTTGCCGCCATCGTTCATGATGTGATCCAATCCTATCGCCAGCTGCCAGCTTTGATCTACCAGATCCAGTTAAAATGGCGCGATGATCCCCGTCCACGGGCAGGTTTGATCCGTGCGCGCGAATTCACCATGCTCGACAGCTACAGTCTGGACCGTGATGAAGAAGGGCTCGAAGTACAGTACCAGGCACACTACAATACCTATCACCGTATTTTCGAACGCTGCGAATTACCAGTAATAGCCATCCAATCAGATTCAGGGATGATGGGTGGCGTGCAGGCGCATGAATTCATGTACCTGAACCCGATCGGGGAAGACACCATCATGCTATGCAGTTCCTGTTCCTATGCTGCCAATCGCCAGGTCGCGACCTTTCAAAAAGACCATAATTCATCAGAGGATTTAAAAGAAGTAGAAAAGATCGTAACACCCGAGAAGAAAACCATTGCGGACCTAGTGGAATTTCTTCAAATTTCTCCTAAACGCACTGCCAAAGCGGTTTTTCTCATGGCGGAGATGCACGGCACGGAGAAACTGGTGCTGGCACTCGTCCGCGGGGATATGGAATTGAACGAAGCCAAGCTCGCGCATGCCATCCAGGCAAGCGGGCTGCGACCCGCAACAGAAGAGGACATCCTCTTGAGCGGCGCGGTACCCGGATATGCATCTCCGATCGGTATTAAAAATACCCTGGTCGTGGTTGATGACCAGATTCCGCACTTGCGGAATCTCACAGTCGGCGCCAACCAAAGTGGATATCACCTGAAGAATGTTAATTTTGGTCGTGATTACCAGACAGATATCATCGCAGATATTGTTAGCGCTGAAGAGGGATTTCTCTGTCCACAGTGTGGTCATCCTTTATCCAGCCAGCGGGGGGTTGAGGTGGGAAATATCTTTAAATTGGGCACATTCTATTCCGAGCAAATGGAGTGCCAGTACTTGGATGAAAATGGGGCTAGTAAACCGATCGTAATGGGTTCCTACGGCATAGGCTTGGGAAGATTGATGGCATGCATTGCAGAAGAACATCACGATGAGAACGGACTGTGCTGGCCTTTGCAGGTAGCGCCTTACAATATCCATATGCTTTCCATCAAGGATAAGGACGGAGCGGTGCAACCCACAGCCGAAGATTTGTATGAACAATTGCTAGCAGCTGGTATCAGCGTGCTGTATGATGATCGTGATATCAGTGCTGGCGTAAAATTCAACGATGCCGATCTGCTGGGAATGCCCTATCGCATTACGATCAGCGCCAGGGCTTTATCAAATGGCGGAATTGAAATAAAATCCAGATCGAATGAAACATCACATATCTTGCCAAGGGAGCAGGTACTCCCTTATTTACAAAAAATCGCTTCACGACATTAACCATCTAGAACGATGATCCACTTACAAAGGAAGATCGCATGACTAAAAGACAAGAAAAATCTGTTCCGATGTCCTCCCCGGAGATCAATGAAGAAGACCGCCAGGCAGTTCTGGAGGTATTGGACACCCGCTACTTAAGTATGGGTCCAAAGATCGAGCAATTCGAGCAGACTATCCGGGAATTCACCGGCAGCCAGTATGCCATCGCGGTCAACTCCGGCACTGCCGGGCTGCACCTTTGCATTCGGGCAGCGGGAGTGGAACAGGGAGATATCGTCATCACCACCCCATTTTCCTTCATTTCTTCGACCAACGTTATCCTGTTTGAAAAAGCCATCCCGGTGTTCGTTGACATCGATCCCATCAGCGGGAACATGGACCCCAAACAGGTAGAACAGGCTATTAACGATCTTAAAAATGGAGGGGCTGCGGCTGCCAAATGGATTCCCCGCCGGGGAGGGGAAAAACCCGGCGCTGTCAAAGCTGTTTTGAGCGTGGATGTTTTCGGACAACCGGCTGATTATGACCCAATTGAAAAGATCTGTGAAAAGAACAACCTAGCGCTGATCGAAGATTCTTGTGAAGCACTGGGAGCAACCTATAAAGGGCGCAAAGCGGGAACACTCGGCACGTATGGGGTCTTTGCATTCTATCCCAACAAACAAATTACCACCGGTGAAGGCGGCATTATCATAACAGATGATGAGAAAGCTGCCGCTTTCATGCAAGCTCTGCGCAACCAAGGTCGCGCACCCGGTGATGCCTGGTTGCAGCACACCTATCTGGGGTATAACTACCGTCTGGATGAGATGAGCGCTGCTCTGGGTCTTTCGCAATTAAAGCGCCTCGACCACATGCTGCAAACGAGAGCACAAGTGGCACAATGGTATGAAACTTATTTACAAGAATTCGATCTGATCCAAACTCCTCACATCCTACCCACTACCACCCAGATGAGCTGGTTCGTGTATGTGATTCGGGTAGATGCATCCCTTGATCGAGATGAATTCGCCCGCCGCATGATCGCCAATGGAATCCCCGTCAGACCGTATTTTCTCCCCATCCACCTGCAGCCCTACCTTATGGAGCAATTCGGTTATCAACCCGGTGATTATCCCGTCAGCGAGGATCTTGGAAATCGCGGTCTGGCGCTGCCTTTCTCCAGTGTCATGAGCGAAGAGCAGGTGATGGCGGTTTGTGAGGGAATTCGAAAATCGCTATAGTTATGAACGATGAGCAGGTATTCGCACTTCCGCTAAAAAGGACCATCAAGAACATTCTTCTATTGTGCCTGTTCCTCGTTGGTATCAGTATGGGTTGTATTCTTGTAGCGAACACCCTGGAAAATCCCGGTTTTCGCATCCTGCTGAGGATCGCAGCGATCCTGATTTTGATCCCCTTCCTACTGTTAGTCATGCAGATGGTGCGCATCCTGCGTAGCAAATATCGCATTGATAGAGAAGGGTTGACCATCCAATGGGGATACCAAAAAATGGTCATCCCCATTCAAGAGATCGAATGGATCCGCCCGGTCGACCAGATGGGGTACAGCATCCCGCTTCCAACCGCCGCGAAGTTAGGCATCTTCACCGGCAAGACATATTCCCCCGAGCTGGGAGACATCCTGTTTTTCGCCACCCAGCAGCAGGATGCCTTTTTGATCGGAACCACACAGGAAGTGATCTTCCTTTCCCCTTCGGATGCGGACGCTTTTCAAAAAGGACTGCAGGAGTCAGTCTATCTCGGATCCATCACCCCTTTGGAACGGAAATCCATCAGTGTAGATTCTCCTTTCATAACCATCCGAACCAATCTTCACCTGTACTTACCCATTGCATTCAGTTTTCTTCTCAACCTTGGTTTGTTCGTACTGGTTGGATTTTTGGCAAATAACAGGGAAACTATCCAAGTTGGAACTGTACTGTTTGAATCCACCAGCAACCTTGTTGTCATTCCCATCCTTGCCCTCCTATTGAATATCCTAGATGGAATTCTGATTCCTTTTCTTTACAAGAATGAGAGCCTGCGCCCCTACGCTTTTCTGACATCCTATTCTGGTCTTATCACAACGCTTTTGTTGAGTATCGCCATTGTCATCAGCATTCTTTGAGTGCCCTGCCCCAACAGGGTATCTTTCAGGAGTTGCACGTAATCTTCCCCCACAACTGTATTAAAATACTTTTGTTGAAACAAAACTTTCTAAAACGCTACCAATCAGGAAAACTTAGTATAAAAGTACCTTCCGCATTGGTCTCTTTTCTCTTACAATCTAAGCTGGTTTAATAAATTTCAAAATTATTTTTATATAATATGGAATATCGATTCCACGAGGGTAAACAATGAATAATGAAAGCCAATTGAAAAAACTTGCAGAATTGCAAAAACGAGCCAAGGCTGGGGGTGGCGAGAAAAGGATCGATAAGCAACACCAAAAAGGGAAACTTACTGCCAGAGAACGTCTGGACGAATTGCTCGATCCAGGTAGTTTTCGTGAGATCGGTCAATTGATTACCGCGCGTGACGACAACGCTACCACACAGGATGAAAAATATCTTGGGGATGGTGTGGTGACCGGTTACGGGCTGATCGATGGGCGCACTGTCTTTGTATATGCACAAGATTTCACCGTGATGGGCGGCGCCCTGGGTGAAATGCAAAGCGCCAAAATCTGCCGCGTGATGGACCTGGCTTATGAAAATGGAGCTCCCATCATCGGGTTGATCGATTCCGGCGGGGCACGCATTCAAGAAGGTGTTTACAGCTTGGGCGGTTACGGAGAGATCTTCCGACGCAATGCTCTCTATTCAGGCATCATTCCCCAGATCAGCATCATCCTGGGTCCCTGCGCAGGGGGAGCAGCTTATTCCCCAGCGCTCACCGATCTCATCATCATGGTTGAGAAGCAATCCTACATGTTCCTGACCGGACCAAGCGTGATAAAAACCGTTACCGGTGAAGAGGTGGATTTTGAAAATTTAGGTGGAGCAGATGTGCACCTGGCAAAAAGTGGCATCGCTAGCCTGACAGCAAAAACCGAAAGTGATGCCCTGCGACTTTGCCGTGCCGTCTTGCATTATTTACCTGCCAATAATGCAGAAAATCCCCCATTCACAGCTACGACCGATAGCCCTGTTCGTATGGATTCCGAACTGGATTCCATCATCCCCGCCGATGCAGCCGTACCGTACAACATGCATGAAGTCATTCAACGCATCGTGGATCAGAAATC
>DMDF01000109.1:981-4203 GCA_003446605.1 Anaerolineaceae bacterium | reverse complement strand
GGCTATGCCCGTTGGGAGAATTTCCAGGTAGCGATTGGACGGGCTGTTGAATCCTGTAAAGCACAGGGTATTAATGTTAATGACCATTTTCGTGAGGTCACGAAAATGGTTGAATTAGGAAGCGGAGCCAAGCGCGATGTTACAGATTTCATGCTCACCCGCTATGCCTGTTATCTGATAGCGCAAAACGGCGACCCCAAGAAAGAAGAGATTGCTTTTGCACAAAGCTATTTTGCCGTGCAGACCCGCAAAGCCGAATTGATAGAAGAAAGGATAAATTTGATATCAAGGCTTGAAACGCGTGATAAACTTCGGGTCGCAGAAAAACAACTTTCTCAGAACATCTATGAACGCGGTGTTGACGACAAAGGTTTTGGCCGTATTCGTTCCAAAGGAGATACCGCGTTGTTTGCAATTCAGGAAGGATGACAGTCCCTATGTCTTTAGCAACAGAATCATCTACAGGGTGGGGGAATCGGCAGAACCGATTCAATTTGAGAACGAGTTTTACGTTTCGGAGATTACCAATTATCCTGAAAATGAGATCGTAGATAGTGAGTATGCTGAATTCTGTGGTGAGAATAGCACAGAGATCTATAACTTTTTCAAAATCAAATCGCCCGATCGCTTCTATATCATGTATCTAAAGAATTTTCAGGATACGAAGCACTGATTGTGTGCAGGGAAACGGATTTAAAGATTTAAAAAATATAAATATAACTGTACATATTTAAATATTGCAATTAATTATTCATTATATGCAATTTCATGTTAACTTGCAGTACAAAATGATTTTTTTAAATATTCTAATTCGGCTAATCTGTTATGGAAACATTTGATTCCAAGAAAACCAGTCTCTATGAGATACTGAAGGATATTCACGAAGGGAAAATCCAATTACCCGACTTTCAACGAGGATGGGTATGGGATGACAATCGCATAAAAGGAATATTAGCCAGTGTCGCAAAGTCTTTTCCCATCGGAGCAGTGATGCTACTTGAAACCGGAAATGAATCTATCCGGTTTAAAACAAAAGCTATTGAGGGTGCACCTGACGTAAGTGGAAAAAAACCAGAATTGTTGATTCTCGATGGACAGCAACGTCTTACATCGCTTTACCAGGCCATCATATCCAATAAAGTTGTAAAAACTAGAAACGCTAAGGGGTACGAGATAAACAGGTGGTATTATATTGATATGCAGAAAGCACTGGATCCGGATACTGATCTCGAAGAAGCAATATTCTCAATCAACGAAAATAAAATTGTAACTGAAAATATTGGACGCAAGGTTGTATTGGATCTGACAACCCGGGAGAAAGAGTTTGAAAATCTAATGTACCCTGTTAGTCTCGTAGATGAGTATGATACATGGTTCCCCTCCTTTTTCGAATTTTGGGAATATGACAAGGAAAAAATTAAGTTTTGGAATGAGTTTCACAGAAGAATTATTCTGGGATTTAATAATTACACGCTTCCTGTGATTGAAATGACCAAAGACAATCCTAAGGAAGCAGTATGTCAGGTTTTTGAAAAAGTGAATACGGGTGGTGTGTCGCTCTCTGTGTTCGAATTACTCACCGCTTCTTTTGCCTCTGAAGAATTTGATTTAAAGGAAGATTGGAACCATATTAAATCGAAGTTCAAATCTTATAAAGTACTCGATAAAACCAGTGAGATTGATTTTATTCAGGCAATCACTCTCTTTTCTACTTACCGGAGAAAAGTTGATCTAGAGCAGGCTGGTCAAAAAGATAACTTACCTGCTGTAAGTGCCAAGAGAAAAGAGATGCTTAATCTGGAATTGTCAGATTATGTGAAGTATAGAAATCAGATTATGGATGGTTTTATCAAAGCCTCCAAAATTCTTGTTGAAAACCATATTTTTCACTCAAGGGATGTTCCTTATACAACTCAATTGGTTCCTATGGCCGCCATTCTCACACAATTGGGGAAGGAGATTGACAATATGGGGAACAAAAGCAAATTGATGCGTTGGTTTTGGTGCGGTGTTTTTGGTGAATTATATGGCTCTGCAAACGAAACGAGATATGCCCTCGACATCGTACAGGTTGTAGATTGGATAATGAATGATGGTCCTGAACCGAAAACAATCTATGATGCCAATTTTGTTCCATCGCGGCTGCATACGCTGAGATCGCGAAATAGTGCTGCCTATAAAGGAATCTATGCTATCCTGATGGATGACAATACCAGAGACTGGTTAACAGGTACGAAGATTGATTTCAGTACATACTTCTCTGAGTCTATTGATATTCATCATATTTTCCCGGTGGCGTGGTGTGAAAAAGAGGATAACTCTATTTCACGTGATAAATATGATTCTATCATCAACAAAACACCCTTATCAGGCAGAACAAATCGTATTGTAAGCGGAGATGCCCCTAGTAAATACCTGGAGCGTATAAAGAAAAATGTAGGGGTTACTGATGATGAATTTATAGAAATATTAAAGTCGCATGTGGTCAATCCTGAATTTATGTATCAGGACGACTTTAATGCATTCTTCAATGATAGAAAAGAACGCATCCTGCAGAAAATTGAAAAAGCGATGGGAAAACCAATCATGCGTGAACAATCACTATCCGAAGAAGGTAAGTATGTCAGTGACGAAGAGGTTACTGATGAAACGGTTGATTTTTCACAGCTCCTGTTGTTTGACGAAAACAATCAGCCATCTTCCGGCAATGTAATAGCAGAGCAGGGAGTATCTGTTTTATTTAAGTCTAATGAAGTTAATCGATAACATCAACCATAAACTCGGTGATGAGTTAACAAAAACGATAGGAAAAGGGAGCAAGCTATCCATTGCTGCTGCCAGTTTCTCGATTTTCGCCTACGAGGAACTGAAGAAGCAACTGCAGGAAATTGATGAGCTGCGCTTTATTTTCACCTCACCTACATTTCTGAAGGAGAAAATTCCCAAGGAGAAACGAGAGTTCTACATTCCGCAGTTAAACCGGGAACGGAGCCTGTATGGGACCGAGTTTGAGGTGCGACTGAGAAATGAGCTTTCACAAAAGGCGATTGCACGGGAGTGTGCCGAGTGGATCCGTCAGCGGGTACGGTTCAAGACGAATACCACGCATGACCAGATGGGCGGGTTTATTCATATCCGTCAGGATGAAGAGGTAGCCTATGCCCCGGTGAATGGTTTTACCACGGTGGACCTGGGGAAGGAAAAAGGGAATCAGATGTTCAG
>DMDF01000109.1:0-663 GCA_003446605.1 Anaerolineaceae bacterium | reverse complement strand
TGGCCATCATCAACAAGCTGGAGAAGTTTAACGGCTGTATTCTGGCCGACAGTGTGGGGCTGGGTAAAACATTTACCGCCCTGGCGGTGATCAAGTATTACGAGAACCGGAACAAGTCGGTGCTGGTTCTCTGCCCCAAGAAGTTGGGTGATAACTGGATGACCTTCCGAAGTAACCTGACCAACAACCCAATTGCCAAAGACCGGCTGCGGTACGATGTGCTCTATCATACCGATCTGTCGCGTGAGAATGGTATTTCCAACGGCCTGCCGCTCGATAGGATCAACTGGGGCAACTACGACCTGGTGGTAATCGATGAAAGTCATAATTTCCGCAACGGGGGACAGATCTACGGTGATGAAGAGAAGAAGGAGAACCGTTACCTCAAGCTGCTCAACAAAGTGATTCGCACCGGTGTCCGTACCAAGGTGCTGATGCTTTCCGCTACTCCTGTCAACAACCGCTTCTTCGATTTGCGCAACCAGCTCGCACTTGCATACGAAGGGGATCCCGGGAAAATTGAGCAGCTGCTGGATACCAATCAGAGCATCGACGATATCTTCCGTCAGGCACAGGCTGCCTATAACCAATGGAGCAAGCTGGATGCCGGTCAACGAACCACCAGCACGCTGCTCGATATGTTGAGCTTCGACTTCTTCGAGC
>DMDF01000002.1 GCA_003446605.1 Anaerolineaceae bacterium | reverse complement strand
CTTTTCTAATGAGGCACTACGGGGGGGTAATTCACAGTGTTATTGATATGCAGAGTTTCAAAATCATATAGTCCCCGCTACTTCTCCCCAATCAACATGGTTCATCAGTACTGACGCAAATTTTAACTCTTATTTTGCTTCTAAAAGCTTTTGTTTAATAAAAATACACGCTTTTCTGGCTTCTTCATCCAAATTAAATCCACCACTTTGATCCCGCCAAATTTTTATATCACGCCCAACTTGTCCGCCTGGTACAAGAAAGGGTTCCATAACAAGAGAGCCTTGGTAATCTATCTTTTTGAGGGATGTCATCAATGCACTCCAAGGAATATGCCCGTGATCACAACCAGGTGGCATTCGATGATTTTCACCCAGATGAACATGTCCTAAAAAATCTTTAGCCGTTAAAACAGCTGATGATATAGAGTCCTCCTCAATGTTCATGTGAAATGTATCTAACAATAATTTCACGTTTGGGCTATCGATCGCTTGACAATAAGCAACACCCTCCTCTGCCGTATTAAGAAGAAATTGTTCAAAACGGTTAACGATTTCCATACAGAGAATGACACCATTTTCTTCTGCTATCTTTGCTACTTGGATGATACTATCGATACTCAAACTCAGATAATCTTTTCGCGACATCTTACCCTTGGGCATTGTTGCTGGCCATGCACCATACAGAATCCCGGATAGATATCCTCCACCCATGCCACCAATTCCATGAATTTGGTCTGTTAGGAATTTTATTCCTCTTTTCCGGGTCGATTCATCAGGAGAAGCAACATCGAATTCTAAAGGTAAACCAATGCAATATGTCAAGGCAATATTTCTAGCCGCTGCATACTGCCTCAGCTTTTGTCGTTCATTTGAAGACATCTTCGCAAGTGTGCCTGCATTGATTTCAAGAATGTCAAATCTTAAATCGTGGGCTTTATCAATATATGGATAAAAAGGGACATCCCACTCTCGCGTCCAATAAGCATAATAGATACCTACCTTGTTATCCATGATTCCTCCACCCCTTTTCTATAATTCACCGTCTACATCTAATGGAATATGATCTACGAAAACCTGGAAGTAATGGATGAGCAAAATGATAAATCACAACTGTATTTTCGCATTACGATTGTCCAGTTGTGATTTGTTCTTCTACACTCATTAAATAGTGTTTTCTAATTTTCTTAGATACTCGATCCCTTCCTTAGCATATTCATCACGTGTGGTAAATGCACTCGGGCGAGTGGCATCAAAGACTGCGTTTGAGCCAGGGGGCACTGGCTCCAATACCAGATAACCTTCATACCCAATCTCTTTAAGGCTCTTCATGATAGCATGAAAATCTGTGTGCCCTCTACCTGGCGGTTCTCTATTGCTATCGGAGATATGCATATTTACCAAAAGATCAGCGCTTTGGTGCACGATTTCTGATAAATTTTTTTCTTCAATGCTCATGTGAAATGTATCCAAATGAATTTTAAGATTCGATGATCCAACTTCCCTAACAAAACTTTTCGCTTTCTCTAGGTTTGTGATGAGATAAGACTCATAACGATTTAATGGTTCTATAGCTAGGGTAATGGACTTTTTATCAGCATAAGCCGCAAGTTCACGTGTTCCCTCAACTGCATAATTCCACTCATTTTTAAAGCCTTCTGCCCATTTATCCTCCGTAAAAGAAATTCCGACGGGAGAGGTTCGTCCGGCTGGTGCGGGAAGGATAATCACGATTGGAGCACCCACACTATGAGCTAGGTCAATACAGTTTTTCAAATACTCATGGGCTTTTTGCCGAATAGATGGATCTGGATGAGAAAGATCGCGCCCAGGAATATCCGCTAAGCACCAACTTAACACGGAGCAGACCTTAATCATATACTTTGAGCTCATTTGTAGTACAGAATCGATATCATATTTTTTGGGTTCTCCAACCAATTCAATGCCATCATATCCATATCTTTTCAAGCGTTGAAAAACCTGTTCTAGTGGTTCATTGCCATAGATCCAGTTACTAATAGCATATTTCATCTTAGCTTCTCCATCAGTTTTAACTCTACATCAAAGACAATTTCACACACATAATAACTATCATGATGAGAATTTTCTGCGGCGCCACTGATCAAAAAGAACAACGCCGACGATAATTAAGCCATAAATAACTCTTTGCCAGAATGCACTGACATTCATAAGGTTAAGCCCATTCGACAGTACTCCCATCGTTAACGCACCGATCAGAGTACCAATTGCACCACCAGACCCCCCTGCCAAATTGGCACCGCCAATGACCGCTGCGGCAACTGAGCGCAATTCCTCTCCATCTGCCATTAAAGCGTTCGCTGAATTTAATCTACCGGCAAGTACAAAACCAGCAATTGCAGCCACCAAGCCCGAAAGTACATATGCCATGATTTTTGTCCGATCCACATTAATACCTGATACTCTTGCTGCATCTCGGTTTCCACCCACTGCATACATACTTCGACCCAGTACTGAGTACCTCAGCAAAAACCAACCCAGTATAACAATGAGAATCGCGATGATCCCTGCCACAGGAAGTCCCAGCAAATTTCCATTTCCCAACCAAACCATTTGATCAGGAAGGTAGCCTTTCATTTCTGTAGCCGTAATATGGGAAGGTACAGGCAAACCACCCGTAACCAACAATGCAGCACCTCGGATAACATTGGACATTCCCATTGTTGTAATAAAATCAGGGATACGACCTTTCGTGATCAACAAGCCATTGACCAATCCTGCGGTTGCACCGATCAACAATGCTATTAATATGCCCCAACCAAAATCAAGTGGACCAATTAACATACTCCCAATTTGAAGTTGCTGGGTCATGAGAACAGATGCAATTGAGGCACTTAGAGCAGCGATAGCACCAACAGAAAGGTCAATTCCCCCAGTAATAATCACCAAAGTCTGCCCGATAGCCAGAATTGTTGTAATAGAAGTTTGTCGCGCGATATTAATAATATTACTGCCCGTAAGAAAATGGGGAGAAGCAAATGATAGATAAATTGCCAAAAGAAGGAATGCAATGACCGGTCCTCCTTTGAGCAGGGTATTTTTTAATATTGCTTTCAAGCCAGTTGTTTTTTCTTCAGTGTACCGGTCGGTGGTACCGTTGTTAGCTTGTAAATTTGTAGTCTTTGACATTTTTTCTCCATTTAGAATTCACTGGCATTTCTAAGAAGGTCTTCTTGTGTTGCACCTTCATCAAGCTCAGCTACAATCTTCCCCTGACGCATTACAAGAATTCTGTCAGCCATTGCCAGTATTTCTTGCATTTCAGAAGATATCATGATTATTCCTACACCTTGGTTCGCCAGATGGCACATCAAACGAAATACATCGGCTTTACCACTCACATCAATGCCACGTGTTGGTTCATCAAATATTAATACTTTTGATTTACTGCACAGCCACCTTGCTAAAACAATTTTCTGTTGATTCCCACCACTGAAATACATCACTTTACGATCAGTTATTGGCGGGGTTATTTGAAGCGATTTCACATAATCGTCAGCTATTTTTTTCTCATCCCTCAATTTAATAAGACTGGACATAGATTCTTGACTGCGGATCGCTAAAGTAATATTTTGGGGTACTTCCAACATAGAAATGAGTCCCTCTCTTCGATCTCTCGTTAATAATCCCATTCCATGTTTGATTGCTTCATTTGGTGTATGTTTTCGCAATAGATGGTTATCAATGATAACTTCCCCAGAAACCATAGAGCCCAATCCTAACAATGCACGTGCCAGCTGAGCTTGCCCAGCACCCATGAGACCAAAAATTCCCAGAATTTCCCCCGTATGCAATTGAAAATTTATTCCCTCAAACTCATTTTCTGAACACAGGTCATTTACTTCAAAAATAACATCTCCAATTTCTGCTTTTTCTTTCGGAAATTGGTCTTCTAAATTTTTTCCAACCATCATCTGTATTAATTGGTTTTCATCCGAGTCTTTTACAATCGTTGTACCAATGATCTTTCCATCGCGCATCACTGTGACGCGTGTTCCGATCATTTTAATTTCAGCCAATCGGTGCGAAATATAAATTATTCCAACACCCCTCTTTTGTAATAGGCGAATTAATTCGAATAACCTATCTCGTTCTGCGTCAGATAGTGCAGAGGTGGGCTCATCTAATATCAATATCTTAGGATTTTTATTGAATACTCTAGCAATCTCAATCATTTGCTGCTCAGCAACCGGTAAGTTGCCAATTAATTCTTTCGGATTGATAGACAAAGTTAATGAATCCAGACTTTCATTAGCCATTTGAGTAAGTCGTTGCCAATCCACTTTTCCAATTTTGGTTTTTGGTAAATTACCAATAAAAATATTTTCAGCAACGCTCAAATTAGGGCATAAACTCAATTCTTGATACACCATTCCAATTCCAAGATTCTGAGAATGTTCTGGATTCAGATTACCAATCTCATTACCGTCTACCCAAAGTTTTCCAGAATCTCGTTCCAAAGATCCACTTATAATTTTCATCAGGGTTGATTTACCTGCGCCATTTTCACCCAGAAGAACATGAACTTCACCTGCATATAAATCCAGATCCACATTTTCTAATGCATGTACACCAGGAAAACGTTTTTCTATTCCCTCCATACGGAGTAAAACTCTATTTTCTACCATTCAAACCTCATTAGGGTATTATTGTGCCGTATATCCACCATCAATACTTAGAATCGATCCAGTTGCATAACTCGCATCATCACTAGCTAAGTAAACGATTGCGGATGCAATTTCTTCTGGTCTCCCAAGTCGGTTTAACGGGCGTATTTTTTCTAAATTTTGTCGAGCTTCTTGTGGATCATCTGCATTACGAATAGCTGCTTGTACCAAAGGCGTATCAGTTGTCCCAGGGCAAACACTATTAACTCTGATCCCCAATGGAGCCAGATCTATCGCGCAGCTTTTGGTGAATCCAATCAACCCGGCTTTCGATACATTGTATGCAACCTGATTTTTAATACCGACTAATCCAGCTTCAGAAGCGACATTTACAATCACACCTCCACCACTTTTGACCATCAAAGGGAGTGCAAATTTAGTAAACAGGAAAGCGCCAGTCAAGTTGATCTTTAAAATACGTTCCCACTGTTCTTCTCTAATTTCCTGTACGTTTCCTTGAATATAGATTCCGGCATTATTTACCAAAACGTCTAATTTTCCCCAACATTGTTCAACCTCAGATATACAATTATTCACTTGATGACTATCCTGAACATCAGCAATGATAAGTCGTGATTCATAACCGATTTCTTTTAATGCTTCTTGCGCAATTTCCCCTTTCGGCTTACTGGCATCTACTAAGACAACTCGTGCGCCGAGCTCTCCGAACAACTTTGCTGTTTCAAAACCTATCCCAACTGCTGCGCCGGTTATTAATACAACTCTTGATTGATAATCCATCAGATTCACCTCCGTACAGATCGTGCTAGGGATAAAATTAATTTTAGTAGATTTCGATTATCAAGAAGAAGTAGTCTACCAAACAAGGTAGACTACTTAACGTTCCTTCTTTTTCTATCTACTGCAGTTAGCCTTTATTTCTTCCCAATCAATAGCAGGGAGTACAGGATCGGGGTAGAACTGTCGGGCATTATCCTGATAGACAATGCGTGGGTTAATATCGTAGGTCGCTGGTACTTCCTCACCGCACGCCAACCTGACGGCAAACTGACCGCCGTACCAACCCCAATCTGCGAAACCATGCGTGGTCTCTGCAATGATTTTTCCTTCGGCAATACGATCTGTGGATTCTGGTGTGTTGTCGTTGGTAAAGATGGCTACCTTTTCATCTCCGATAACCGGGTTTTCGCTCGCTACTTCAAGTCGATCAGCTGTTTCAGCAGTCAACATAGCTCCCAAACCCATTTCGTTCGAAGCAGCCCATATGAAATCCAAATTCGTCGCATTTGCCTGGAGGATGTCTTCTGTGCACTTTACGCCTTTTTCACGATTCCAATCAGCCGCACAGGTATTTCCCACAATTTCGATACCAGGATATTGGTCGACCACATTGTGGAAACCCTGCACTCGAGCGTTCGAGAAGAAATCGCCGGCAACCCCTTCAATGATGGCTCCACGCCCCTGGATTCCAGCTTTTTCTTCCTCGGATAGGTCCCCATAGAGGCTTTCCCAAAATCCGATATCAAGATACTGATCCGGTTCTATTTCAACTTTTTCACCCGAACCGAGAACCCCAGGTCCACCAAAATAGTCTAATACTGCATATGCTGTTATTTCTGCTCCAACTGTATTATCAAAACCGATATAGGTTGAAGCATCAACGCCCTCAATAGGTTCCAGCATATTGACAACGATCACTGGAATGCCTGCTTCTACAGCTTTCTGCAATGCAGGTTTCACCACATCCACTTCAACGGGTGAAATAGCGATAACATCTACTTTCCTTTGGACAAAGTCTTCGATGATGGCAACCTGGTCTGCAAAAGCTGTATGGCTTGTTAAGGATTGCGTGATGAGCTGAACATCAAAACCATTCGCATTAGCATCATCTACAGAAGCCTGGAAGAAATCCGTTGCAGTTTTAAAAACACCAGTAATATCAGGGGGTGTCCACCCAATTACAATTGTGCTTGGTGCAGTATCTTCAGGTTCTGCAGCCATTTCTGGTTCTGATTCTTCCACTGTTACAGGCTCTTCAACAGCTGAATCTGTTTTCGCGCACGAAGTGAGCAACATGCCAACAACGATCAGTGCCACCATGATGAAAGACATCTTTTTATTCATCTTTTTCCTCCATATTTAGATTTTTTTGTTCCGAGAAATCATTTTTATATTTTATTTATGCAATACGACTTCCTCCTTTCGACCAAGGACTTAATCAACGTTATTCCAAATGAGATTTGTTTTAACGATTGTCTTTTTTAAATCTTTTAATTTCCTTGAATTGGTGTGTTGTAGTGTTGTTATTACAGGATTAACAGTGATTATACTTGTAATCCACTGCAAAGTCAATGGAAATTTGGTTTAGTCTTTTAGCATTCCTTTCTGCAGACGCAAATTTTAAACAATCTGCGCGAATTCAAATGATCAAATAATGCGGTGAATTCGATTACGAATTTATTAGAATAATACCTATCGCACCATCTTTTAGTCATCTTTATTTCTCCCGTAGATCCATATCACTGACCAGATTAATGCCTTCACTTCACACGTACAGTTTCAGCAGCCAACGTCAGTTCTAAAAATATGTCTTTATTTAGATTGACATGCAATACTTGCGAAATGACCTGTGTCCAGCCATGAATAAAATATAACCACCCATCCTCTACTTTAATGTTACGAGTTGCTACTTGAGCCTTTGCTTGCTGTAAAAAATCCAGTTCGCCACGGTAATTAAATTCCCAAGCTATACTACCTTCCGGGAACAACGCGCCCCACGTAATTGGGGAGCCAGGTATATCTTTTCCCATTCCTGTCGCATTAATTACAACGCTTCTTGGTGGCAATTGGCTTAATATCCCATCGTTTATTTTAGGATCAGAATTTTGTATATATTTAACTTGAATATCTGTACCAAGTTTTTCAATCATTTCCCTCGCATGATCCAATCTACCTTGAGAACGGTTAACAAAAATAAAATTTGATGGACGATCCCCTTTTTCCTTTTTCTTCGCCAAATGCAAAAAAGTCGCAATTGCTGCACCCCCCGCTCCAAAACATAAAACTTCCCCTCCCGTCCGTCCAAAATAGTTCTTTCCTAAAATTGCATCAAGGCTAAGCCCGGAACTTATAGGATCCTTGGCGTGTCCTTCCAACTTCCCATCTTGTTTTGAAATACTCGAAACCTCCCCGGTGATCTGGGCATAAGGATCTAAATAATCAAACATGTCTTTAGCAGCAGTAAGTAAATCAATTTTATGGGTCGTGACTAAAGCACCTAAAGAAAGAGGATCAAATTTAATTTGCGCAACCGAATTTCGATAAGATTGAGGGTCATCATGGATCTTATGGTCAATTCCCTCAATAATGACATCCGAATAACCTAATATTTGCATCCACAGAGGAAAAATTTTCATAATGGAAGATTTCCCTGTTGTTACACCAATAAAATAGAAAGTTTGGTGATCTTTCTTTGTTATCATAAAATTATCGTTCATATCATTCCTTCCTGATTTGATGGTAGATATTTTTTGTTTTTCTCCACGAATCCCGGGAGCTATTTACGAGAATCCTCGACAGCTTTAACAAAAGATTTAGCACGGTCTTTAATTTCGTCCCATTTGTTTTCTTTTACCAAGGAAGAAGGACACAGCTCGCTACCAACACCCACTGCTACGACCCCGGTGGCAAACCAATCCGAAATATTATCGATACTTACACCACCGGTGGGCATAACAGGAATCTCAGGGAATGGACCTTTTAATGCTTTGATATAACCAGGACCCACTAGCGATCCTGGGAACACTTTTACGATGTCTGATCCACATTGATATGCTTGAACGATTTCAGTTGGTGTTAATGCTCCTGCCATTACTACAAGTCCACTTGCTACCATACCTTGTACCAGACTCTTTTCACAAATTGGGCTCACGATAAATGAAGCTCCCGCTTGTTTCGCTTCTTGTGCTTGATGTTCTTTGGTCAATGTACCCATTCCCAAAAGGATCTTTTCATCAAATTTATTATTTAAAGATCGAACAACCTCAATAGCACCAGGGGTGCTGTAGGTGATCTCGATATTTGTCACCCCTCCTGCTACCAAAGCCTCAACCATTTTTATGGTTAATTCTTGCGATGGACCTCGGATAACTGCAATCAGACCCATCTTTTTAATTCGCTCTAAAACTATCTGTTTGTTCATGAACAACCTCCTTGTTGGTCACACATTCTGTCAAACAACGCGATACAGTGGATCTTGACCGCGAAGAACTGCCAGACAATCATTCATCGCCATCATTCCCATCGCATCGGTGGCATCATCCGTGTGCGCGCCACAATGCGGGGTAACCAGTACCTGACCCATGTGAAGTAGTGGATTATCTTTTGCGGGAGGTTCTTTATCGAAGACATCCAATGCCGCTCCAGCCAGATGGTTCGATTGCAAGGCAGCAAGCAAATCAGATTCGACAATCAACTCGCCACGAGCGGTATTAATAAGGAACGCTCCTTCCTTCATTCGGTCAATAAAATCTGCATTTACCAATCCGTGAGTTTCAGGTAACAAAGGTAAATGCAATGTAATCATGTCTGATTGAGCAATTACTTCATACAAAGAAGAAATTTCAATACCAAATTCCGCAGCAAATAACAAATCGGCAGCTGGGTCAAAAGCAATTATGTGACAATCGAAATTTATTAATCGTTTTGCAACACTTTTCCCGATCGATCCCAACCCTAAAATCCCAATTGTCTTCCCACGCAACGAAATACCCGAATATCTAGACCAATTACCTTGATGAGTTGAATTAACCGCATCTGGAATTTGTCGAGCCAGTGAGAGCATCAATCCAATAGTAAGTTCGGCGACAGAAACCGCATTCGCACCCGGAGTATTCGTTACAACAATACCCTTCTCACGTGCCGACTCCAGGTCAACACGGTCATAACCCACACCATAGCGC
>DMDF01000072.1 GCA_003446605.1 Anaerolineaceae bacterium | reverse complement strand
TGTTGGAATCAATCAGCTAAAAATTTTGGAACAAAGTGCATTTGTAACGGCTGGAAATACCGGTGGAGCAATGTTCAATGCCATCCGCACTTTAGGTAGGATCAAAGGGGTTGAACGACCTGCTCTACCGGCAGTGATCCCTACGCAAAGCGGAAAATGTGTTGCAGTTGATGTGGGAGTAAATGTGGATTGCAAACCTGAATTCCTCGTGCAATTTGCACTCTTTGGTAGTACCTATGCGAAGATCATGCTTGGAATTGAAAATCCCCGTATTGGTTTACTAGCAAATGGCGAAGAGGCTGGTAAAGGGAATGCACTTGTTAAAGAAACATATCTTTTGTTGAAAGAAACCAATCTCAATTTTATTGGAAACGTGGAAGGCAAAGAAGTTTTTGGCGGCAAGGTGGATGTGGTTGTTATGGATGGATTTGTAGGAAATGTATTTCTCAAAGGTAGTGAGGCAATTGCAAAATTCATGTTCGATTCGTTAAAATCAGAATTGTACTCATCAACGCGTAACAAAATCGGTGCTGCGCTTGCTCAACCTGCTTTCAGAAATTTGAAAAAAATGATGGACCCCGACGAGATCGGTGCTCTTCCGCTCCTGGGTGTAGATGGTTTGGTACTGATCGGACACGGTCGTTCTAATACACGTGCCATAGAATCTGCACTGATACAAGCACAGCGATCCATTGATGCGAATCTTCTGGCTGAAATGACAAATACTCTTCAAAAGGAACTTGTGAAATAGGAAAATATTATGAAAATTATACGTAACGATAAACTCATTACTCGTAATGCAAAAATCAGTCAATACATTCTTTATGCAGCTTTAATCTGCTTGGTAGTCGGTATCTATATCACTTTTACTAATAACACCGCGGAGGATATCGGTACTGCTTATCTTTTTCTTATCCCTTCGTATATCTTAGTTCAGATATCCATTACGATGGGCAATAGGTGGAGCCGTTCTCCTCGCCCTGATGAAGTTGTTACCCAATCACTGAAAGGGTTGGATAATCAATTTACTTTGTACATCTACACCACAGCTATCCCTCATCTTCTGGTAGGTCCCGCTGGTGTGTGGATTATAAAAACTTATCATCAGAGTGGGAAAATATATCTTGACGAAAAAAAGAATGTCCTTAAACAAAAAGGTGGCGGTAGTTTTATAACTAAGATATTTGCCAATGAAGGGATCGGTAATATTGATAGAGAATCTGAAGTTATTAAAGCTAAATTAAATACTTATTTTGAGAAACAAGGGGTGACACCTCTTCCAGAAGTGAATATCGTGAATGTTTTTATCAGCGAAGATGTTGTTCTGGATGCTTCAAAATATCACGAAGTGCTTCTCACCTCCGAGAAGTTGAAAGATTTTATTCGTAAAACTGCAAAAAATACAAATTTCCCGGTTGAAGAGGTTGAGAAAATTACAGCTCAACTGCCTGAACAACAATAGAGAAAGCTGACTTGCATGAGCAAGTCAGCTTTTCAATTCTTTTATTTCTTTTTCTGTTAGGTATCTCCACTTCCCTTTTGGCAGATTCCCAAGTTCAAGTGTGCTTATTCTTACACGAATAATCCTTTTTACATACAATCCGATGCGTGCTGCAGTTTCACGGATTTGTCGCTTACGACCTTCTTTGAGAGTGACATTGACCCAGCAGCCCTTAACATCTATGCGCAATATATCGATTTTAGCTTTTCCGGTTCGTGACCCATCCTCAAGAACGACTCCATTTCTCCATGCGTTAAGTTGTTTTTCATCCGGTGTGCGATTTAACAATACCTGATATTCTTTTTCGTGCTGATAACGTGGATGTGTCAAAATATTTGCAAGATTACCGTCATTTGTGAGCAGCATCAACCCTTCACTGTCTTTATCCAAGCGCCCCACAATGAAGATATGTTCGGGAATATCAATATAATCTCGAACGATCTTTTCTTCACGTGTTTTTACAATATCAGAAAGTACACCGCGTGGTTTGTGAAACGCAATATAAATCATCTTTTGCTGAGTTGGTTGTAACAGGCGACTACCGACTTTAATGGCGTCTCTTTCTATATCTGCTTTTTGCCCTAACTCAGCAATTTTCCCATTTACAGATACTTTTCTATCCTGGATTAACTTTTCTGATTCTCTCCGAGAACCATATCCGTAACGAGAAAGTATCTTTTGTAATCGCTCTTCCATAGGCACTCTATTGTTTCAAAATAGTGGTGCTCGGTTTACCACCTGCACCTGAAATTAATTCAATTTCTGGCATTTCCTTAATGGATTGGAGTCCAAAATAATGTAAAAAGTCCTCCGTTGTACCATACAGGATGGGTTTTCCAATACTTTCTGCTCTACCCTCTTCTTGAATAAGCCCTTTACTGAGGAGTGTACGTACAACGCCATCGCTGTTCACACCCCGAATCTCATCAATTTGCGGTCGCGTTATTGGTTGTTTATAAGCAATAATGGCAATCGTCTCCAACGCAGCTCGACTCAATGTGGTAGTGATCTCAAGACCTAGAAATTCCTCCAACTCAAGTGCTAATTTGGGATCGGTAGTCAACTGCACCCTTTGATTGTGCAACATAATCCTCAAACCATGGCTCCCAGTATATTCTTCATTCATTTCAGTAATCAGAGAAAGAATATCTGATGTTGGAAGCTCCAGGAACTTTGATAGCTGATCTAAGGGTATAGAACCGGACGATATAAATAAAATAGCTTCAATTATATTTTTATTTTTTGTTCTCGCTTCGTCCATATTATCTTTTCCCATGCTATAATTCTTTGTTCATTCAAGATAGACATTATAACTGAGATTAGGATACAGGAATCAAATCTACATACCTATGAAAATATTGATTACAGGCGCAGCAGGTTTTATTGGATCGCATCTTTGCGATGTGCTTCTTGATTCAGGGCATTACATCTATGCCATGGATAATTTCATCACCGGCAGTCCTGATAATATAGCCCATCTAACAGGAAACAATAACTTCACATTTATTTTACACGATGTCTCCAACTTCATCGTTATGCCTGAAAAAGTGGATGCTGTTCTTCATTTTGCTTCTCCTGCCAGTCCCAATCCAGACTCCCCATACGGTTTCCCGAATCTCCCCATACAAACCATGAAAGCAGGGGCTCTGGGCACCCATAATACCTTAGGGGTGGCTCGTGCCTTTGGAGCGCGCTATATCTTGGCATCCACTTCTGAGATCTATGGAGACCCGGTTGAACATCCTCAAAAAGAAACCTATTGGGGGAATGTCGATCCTATTGGGCTGCGTTCTGTTTATGACGAAGCCAAACGTTTTGCCGAAGCGCTTACCATGGCAT
The DNA here is from genome assembly GCA_003446605.1 of Anaerolineaceae bacterium. Classification (GTDB taxonomy): domain Bacteria; phylum Chloroflexota; class Anaerolineae; order Anaerolineales; family Anaerolineaceae; genus UBA4781. The sequence goes on along the minus strand of DMDF01000072.1, from coordinate 51,688 downwards.
ATCACCGCTATCATGATATCAATACAGGTATTGTCCGTATCTTTAATACTTATGGTCCACGCATGCGCTTAGATGATGGGCGTGCAATCCCCAATTTTTTACTGCAAGCCATTAAAAAAGAATCATTGACGGTTTATGGAAATGGTTACCAAACACGCAGTTTTTGTTATGTGGATGACCTTGTTGATGGGATCATACGTTTATTGAATTCTGATATTCACGAACCGGTTAATATTGGAAACCCACAAGAAATTACCATCAATGAATTAGCAAAAACCATCAATCAAATATTTGATAATCAAGCAGGCGTTGTACACCTCAAGAACAAGGTGGCGGGGAAAGATCCCTATCGCCGTCAACCCGATATCACTCGTGCAAAAGAGATGCTCGGGTGGAACCCGACCATTGATTTGATAGAAGGACTCGATAGAACAATTCCCTATTTCAAACAAAAGATCAAGCAGGAGGGCAATTGAAAAACACAAAACCAAAACGGTTCCTTAAATTTGCTCTGGTTGGTTTGAGCGGAACCGTGGTCGATTTTGCGATATTTAACTTATGTATCAACTTATTTCATTTTGAGTCAATTGAAGCCAGCGTCTGTTCCTTTTCAATAGCAGTGATCAATAATTTTATATGGAATCGCAATTGGACCTATCCAGAATCAAAATCTATACCAATTAGTCAACAATTAGTGAAGTTTAGTATTATCAGTGTTATAGGTCTTATCATTCGTACTCCACTGTTCGCTTATCTTGAAAATCCAATCATCACGCTCGCGGAACAATCGCTAAGTTCCGATTTTCCCCTTAGCCCTGTAACCATCGGGCACAATGTTTCGCTGGCAATAGCTATCATTGTGGTGCTTTTCTGGAATTACTTTGCAAATCGTTTTTGGACATACAAAGGCATCAAGTGATATAGGATCATCATATGTCCTCTCCCCGGATCATCTCAGGAACAGCCAAAGGGTTGCGGTTAAAATCCGTACCTGGAAATTCCACACGACCCATCACTGACCGTGTAAAAGAAGCCTTATTCAATATTTTGGGAAATGACATTCAGAATGCGACTTTTTTGGATCTCTTTGGGGGAACCGGGAGTGTTGGAATTGAAGCATTAAGCCGCGGAGCTGCATCGGCTTGTTTTATTGAAAAAAATCGAAGCGCTTTTCAAATATTAAAATATAATCTATCCTATTGCAATGTCGAGCAAAAAGCACAGGCAATCATGGGGGATGCTTTTAGTTTTTTGCAGAAAAAACAAGCTACTGGTTTTGACTATATTTTCATCGCTCCCCCACAGTATATGGGGCTGTGGGAAAAAGCCTTGCATCTGGTCGATAAAAATATTTCTATCCTAAGTAATGATGGCTGGGTGATTGTCCAAATCCATCCGGTCGAAAATAAAACAATTGACTTGGTACATCTGGAGCTATTTGACACGCGCTCGTACGGAAGTACATTATTGATATTTTATCAACGTTGTTTAGGTGATCTTCCGTATGGATAATTCTTTCTCTGTATAGATATATTGCAAATATTTGATCTGTCCATCCTTTTTGGATTCTTCAATCATTTTCAATAGCATGGGTACATCTTTGACAACTGGTTTTCTGTATATGTCACTTCTTTTTACCCATACTAAATCCCCCTCTTCGGAGGGTCGTACTTTACCACCCGTGTAATCAGCAGAAAAAACAAATATAGTGATCCCCGGGTTGCTCTCAATATCTATGAAAATTACGGCATGTAATGCAAAGTTATTGATGACCAATCCGCATTCTTCCAGTACTTCCCTACGAATTGCTGTAAGTGGATCTTCCCCTTTTTCAATGTGCCCCCCTACTCCATTCAATTTTTGGTACGCAAAGGCATCTTTTTTGAATCTCTTGATGAGTAATATTTCATCATCTCTCTCAATGAAAGCCAACACTCTGGGAATCACTGTAAAGGTGTCGGGGCGATTTGTTACTTGTTCTTCCATGTTTTTTAGTAAAAGGCGTTTTTTTGCCCGCCTCTAGTTTTTTTATCTGAGGAACATAGGGTGCCCCAGGACATTATTCACGCGTGGTTTATAATTTTCTGTATCGTAGTAAGAATCAACATCCACGATTTTCTTACCCGATGTAACCTGTTCAAGCGGGAATGTTGCATATTTTCCGTCTTTAAGCGCTGTCATCTTCCCAAATTCGTTATTTTTGATCATCTGGAATGCAAGAGTGCCAAAACTCATGGCAACCATTCTATCCAGAGAGTCAGGTGGTCCTGAGCGCATCAAATAACCTAATTTTTGATACATGGTATGCTGACCGGTGATACGTTTGATCTCTTCGGAGATGATCTCACCAATACCACCTAATTTCCTATGTCCATAAGCATCCGTTTCTCCGGTTTCGATAATCTCACCACCTTTAAAAGTGGCGCCTTCAGAAACGGTCATGATTGAATAATTTGAAGGGCTGTAGCGTTTATCTTCAAGCAACATATTTGCCAATTTTTCTATATCAAATGGCACTTCGGAGATAATTGCTCGGTCAACATGTGCAAGATAAGCACTAATCAGGCTGGTTTCACCTGAATTTCGCCCAAATAATTCCACAACACCTATACGCTCATGGGATCCAAGCGATGTGCGCATATTGGTGATCAGTTCTACGCTACGGGTGACTGCCGTTGAAAAACCGATACAGTAATCAGTACCGTATACATCATTATCCATGGTTTTTGGAATACCAACAGTCGGGAAGCCTTCTTTCGTCAATCTTGCTGAATAGCTCAATGTGTCATCCCCACCGATGGTCACCAAAACATCAATATTGAGATGATCCAGCACTTGCAGGATATGCTTCGTAAAATCGTATGTACCATTTTCAAGATTTTCTCCCAGAGGGGAATCTCTCAGGAAATCCGGGATATCCTGGTACTTGACTTTTTGGGGATTCGTTCGGGATGTGTGTAAAAATGTACCACCATTCCGATCTATCTTGCGAACATCAATCTCATCCAATTCGTTGACGTAATATTCGTGTGTGGATGGTTCGTCAAAATCATAATTCAACAATCCCATCCACCCACGGCGAATTCCCATTACCCGATATCCCTCTTCGAGTGCGTTGAGTACCACCATTTTCATCGCCGGATTCAGACCTGGTACATCACCCCCCCCAGTCAAAATCCCAATAGTTTTTGCCATACCTTCCTCCATAAATCTGTGTTGAGATTAACCGGAAAAAGTATAGCATAAATTAGATATCTATCACGCTGGTTCTATGTAATTCTTCAAATCTTCCTGTTTTAGCCATCCTCGTATCCAGTACATATTGAACAACACATGCACTGAAGATAGTGAAAGCAACGTATCTGAAATCGCTTGCTGGTTCACTATTGTGGCTGGTTTTACAAATATAAATAAAATAGTGAATAATATATAAACGCTTAGGTTGATATATCCAATCACTTTAGCGCTGTTGTTTTGTCGTTTATTCCATTCATCAAAAATCTCGACCCAGGCTGGTATTGTCAAAACAAAAGCTTCAGGTTTTAGGGGAGCCACCCCTATAGCAAATAGAATTAGGCTGAGATTAAACAACCAGATATTTGTTTGCGGGCGATCCACCCGCGATACCGTTCGAACCCACTCTACAATGAGAATTATGAGCGGGATCGTTAACCGTAGAATCTGGTTTATATTACGAGAATTGAACTGTAAAATTTCCGGAATTTTCCGTATCGCAAGTATGATTGTCTGCAAATATTCCACAGTCCAACCCGCTTGAAGAATAAAACCTGAAAAGACAAGCAGAACTGATGAAATGATAAACCAAACCACCACTCCCCAATTCCCTTCTCGAATGCTAACAATCCCCAATAAAATGACCCATACAATTGCCAGCACCGGTTGAATGGTTGCCAGACCGCAGAAAATTCCCGCCAGCTCATAATTTCCCTTTCGAGCATGCTTGAGTGATATCAAGACAAGGGTTAAAGCAATTATTAACGTATCTCCGGAAATAATTGAAATAGCAGAAAATATATTTGTGATAAGGAATGCGATCAGAAAATATGTTGCATTGTTTTTTGTCTGGAGTTGGAAAACTGCCTTTTCTTGCGGTTGTATCCCAACAACCAGTAAGATACAGCATATTGTCATCCATAGGGCACGTGCTAATTCAAAATCATTTATCCAAGCGAAGGGGAAATAAAGAAAAAGAGTATAAATGGGCGTCGTAAATTGCGTGGTATCTGATAGGGAGAAATATATGGTGTTTTTGGCATTTTCCACGAGTAGATCTCTTGCTGCGTTACTGTAAACGCTCATCTCCCCATCATGCATGATCCTGGCACTTCCCCACTTGACATAGAAATCTACCCCACCGGTGACATTTCTCGCGATAATCAAGTTGAGCGCAAATAATAACAGTATGGCAAGTGCATAAAAAGCATAACGTTGAATTATTTGCTTCCCCGATCGCTGTTTTTTCCACCGCTCTTGTAGATTAAATGGATGATTTGGCATGATATGCTTTCTGATTGAATATTATTATTCTACATAAAATAGAATATCAAATACAACGATTTTCTGAATAAAAAACCATTTGATCAAATTGATGTTTTGGAATTCGTCGTTAGACGAATATATCTTTCTTTATTCGCAGCGCGAGCCATTTTCCCACTACTGGTCTTGATCAACCATTTTTCATCAACAAGCATGACATGTCGTAAGGAAATAGCTGAATTTCGAGTAACCTTTTCTTTTATTGCTCGACTGATAGTGCTTTTCTCTTCCTCAGAATCGACATCAACTTCTGCGATAAGCACGACTTCCTCCGTTCCACTATCTTCATCGAAAATACCAAATGCTACTGCACGCCCGGGATGAACTCCAGGTACGTCCATTGCTAGCGCTTCCAAATCTTGTGGGTAAATATTCTTGCCACCCACAATGATAAGATCTTTTTTCCGTCCTGTGATGTATAACTCTCCATCAGCCATATAACCATAATCACCGGTACGAAACCACCCATTTATAAAACATTTTTCAGTCAAGTCAGGTCGATTGTAATACCCATTAAACAAACAATTACTTTTAATAATTACTTCACCAATTTCTCGATCACTAAGAGTGTTATCTTTCTCATCAAGGATCGCAATTTGTACACTTCCCACCGCTTTTCCAGTTGAAAGCATCTCGATCGAGGGTTCATCCAGTGTAGCGGGGACAGCCTTTTTTTCTGTTTGAAAAATATCGCGATTGATGATATCTTTTACTATGGGAGAATCAATGCCACCTTGGGTTGCCGAGAAAACGTTCTCTGCCATTCCATAACTTGTTGCAAAAGCATCTACATTAAATCCATAATGTACATAACGTTCTGCAAATACCTGATGACTTGAATCGCGCATTGGTTCTGAACAATTAATCAGCGCTCTCATCGAAGAGAGGTTCACATCTTCTAATTGACTATCGCGTACTTTCTTGGCACAAAAATTAAACGCAAAGTTGGGTAACCAGCAAATAGTGCCCTTATAGTCGCTGATAGCTGTCAACAAACGGTAAGGAGCCCTCACCCATTCAAAAGGTGACATCATTACAACCTGTGTCCTGTATAAAACTGGCATGAGAAAACAGGCTATTAATCCCATATCGTGATACAAAGGTAGCCAGCTTACAATCACATCTTTATCTGGATCAAGCTTTATCGCTTTGATGTAACCATCCAATTGATTAAAAACAGCTCTATGTGAAAGAGCTACCCCTTTCTGCAAACCAGTGGTTCCTGAAGAGTGTTGCAACAATGCAACACTTTCATCATCACAGAATATTCCTGGTATTTCTGCAGGTATTTTCTTTTTCACGAAAACAATATCATCGCTAAGGATTATGTGCTTTACTTGCGAGGCTGTATCAAAATGGTCAAAAACCTCGTTTTTAAATTCACGGTAGGTGACGATAGCTTTTGGATGAATGATCGTTAAAAGGGATTGAAAGTCATTTTGGTATTTTTCAGGGATGAGCTTTTCGGTTAAAAAAGGCATCATGGAAGGTACTGCCCCAGCTAAAATAGCTCCAAAATAGGAGTAGATGAGGTCCAGGCTATGCTGTAAGACCAGCACAATGACATCACCAGGTCGAATACCATCGTTGAAATATTTTTCTGCGTAGCAATAGGATTTTTCAACCAGTTCTTTATAGGTAATTGGAATATCAGGCTTTCCGGCACTTTGAAAAATTATTACCGGGAATTCCGCATCTTCTTTATAATGGTCAAGCAATACTGTTGTGAAATTCCTCATCGTTTATAACCGTTGCTGTATGAGATCCGCTAATTGGTCCAGCGTATCGAAAGTATCGGCAGAAAGTTCCGCATCATCAATTTGAACATCGAAGAGATCTTCAACAATCAATGCTATATCAACCATTGAAAAAGAATCGATTAATCCACTGCTAATTAAAGCTTCATCAAAGGCAATAGTCCGACCTGGTTCTTTGAGAATATCTGACACAATCCTTTTTTCCAATTTTTCGATGATTGTTTTCTTGTCCATCTTTATATCCTTTTTCTTTATTGAAGATCCCTTACGGTTCGCCAAACAGCGTCTAGCGTTTCTAAGGCATCGTAGCTTCTTTCCGTCCATGCTGTGGATGATATATGAAAGTCATCGTTTCTCTCAGGGTCCATACCATTGTTGGGCAAGGTATGGGCTGTATACCACCAATTCACCATGGGAATATCATATTCATAGGCTAATTTGGCAATAGTGTAGTTAATCGAATCATCGCCTTCGGTATTATCCGCTTTCGTTAGTAAAATCGGTACGATTCCCTGTGATATCAGATAGTCCAGAACTTGCCTGAGATAGGTTTCGTAGTTTTCTGCCGATCGACCTTCATACCATAATTCAAAGCTGACAAATGCATAGGCAGGATTGTTATTTCTCACTTCACACATCAAGGGGTTTTCATCAGGTTGGCATGCTACAGGATCTGCCATCAGTGGATTAAGACTTGAAGGTGCGTTTAAGCCTCCTTTTACAGCAAAGCCATCACGATTGAAATACCCACTGAAATTGTCAATGGTTTCTTGTAAATGCTGTTGATTTTCAGCGAGGTAAACAACCTGTCGATCAAAAAAACCTAAAAATGCTTCCTTCACATTTTGGCAATCTCCAATTTTTGAAAAAGCATTGGGATTTCTACCCAGTTCTTGACCGTGAAGAAAAATATCCATAACGGTTCCAGAAATCTGAGGATTGACAGACCATTTCTTCCAATCCTCAGGCAACATGCGTGTATCTGGTGTAGGTGTAAATGCGGGTGTTTCTGTTGGTGATGTTGTTTCCGTCACCACTTCAGTTATTTCTATTGTCATTTGTGTAAGTGTGCTATTCTCTTCAATCAGAACAGTAGCATCTTCTACATCTGTATGTACTGTTTGTACGGTCGGTTGAGGTTGGGTACAACTGGTGATGATCAAAGCATTGAGTAGAATTAATATAAGTTTGGTGTATTTCATTGTTTCAACAATACTTCCTTCTCAATTTCAGGATATAGATGTTCAATAAGAATATCCACGCCCTGAGCATTATAATGGATTGCGCTGTTTGTAAATAATTTTTCAGGTATGGAATCCCATAAATCGATATATTTTATCCCCATTTCTTGAAATTTTGCTGCAACCAGTGATCTGTATTTATCGTAAACCCATCGAGGATAATAAAAGTTATAGCGAACTTCGCTATTCATCCCAGTACTGATCAGAATTGGCTCGTTTACCACAATTACATTGATGGATGGATTCTGGTCAATGAATGCTGTAATTGCTTCTAGTTCAATGTCCTGCTCGGTAAGTTCATAATTCGTGATATTCATATAAGAATCATCAGCCTCAAGATCTCGAGCGGCAGATTTATAGTCTTGCGGTATGTATTGGTCAATATTTGTAGCTGCCCACATTACAGCCATGAGCTGCAATTGAATACGATCATGGATATCTCGTCGTTGTTGCAAAAAAGTTTTTTCCATATAAGTCTTTTCCGCTAGAAGTGGAACACGCAAGTCATATTTCTCTATAACCGCGTTCGTTTTTTCAGGATTATTCAAAATAATGGGAGCATCTTGATGGGCATCTTTGATAACAGAATTGAGAGTAATAAACCAAATGATTGTATCAGGTTGAAATTTAAGGCACTCATCCAGAATGACAAGATCTTTTAGAATAGATGTGGTCGGATACCCAAGATTGTAAACGCTCGTTCTACCATAAATATCCAACGTTTCATCGGAATGGATTCTTTGCTCGAGCCTTGTTGAAATAGTTTCCTCGTTATTAAGTAACGTCCCCCATACTGATGAATCACCGGTTATTAGGATCGAAAAAGATTCATCCTTTTGCGCTTTGGAAATTTCATGCGATGCCAGCATTGCATCCATATCATTCATCGTCAAGTTGTATGCCAAGTCAGGATTTTCACCAAAGGGTAAGCGCTCTCTCCCAACTACCAGATTATTGTATAAGGATATTCTGTCTGAAGGAACATGATCAATAATGGGAAATGCAAAATTAAAACATAACAAGATCACTATTGCTTTGAGAAAGATGCGAACAGGACTGATTCCTTTTTGATTCATAAAAAAATTACCCTAACCCCAATAATTTTTGAAAAATTCCCAAAGCATCCTGAATGGTTGGGCTAATAAACCATACCCATCCTAAAGAAACATACGTGAAAGTCAATCCGGTAGATATTATATTTAAAAACGTATGAGCTGGTCCAGCTTGTTTTTTGGCTCTATTAGAATGGGTTCTCCATGCACTCCATCGATTTTGGATAAATAATCCAATGCCATGCCATAATCCCCATATCGCAAAAGTCCAAGTGATCCCATGCCAAAGTCCGATGAGCAGCATGGTTGTAACCTGTAAAATGAAAAGAATAGTGGATGGCGATTGGGATAATTTGGTCTTTCGTAATGAACGATTGATGGGATTGAAATAATAAGCACGGATCCATTGAGATAAGGTAATATGCCAGCTATCCCAAAATTTGGTTAAATTGCTCTTCAGGTATGGTTTATTGAAATTCTCGGGAAGTCTGATACCCAGAAATAAACCCATTCCAATTGCTATATCGGTATAGCCGCTGAAATCAAAATAAAGTAGTAACGAGTAAAAGATAAGTGCCACCCACATCCAACCGGCTGTTGTTATTTGTGCAGCATTGGTTGTATTCAGCGCTATCTTGGCAAGGCTATCTGCAACGACAAACTTTTTAAGTAACCCCACAAAAAGTCTTTTACCACCTTCCAATATCCCATCCTGCATCGATTGTTCCGGTGCATCCATTTGCTTTGAGAAATCGTCATATCGGTTAATTGGACCTGCTGTCATCGCAGGAAAAAACAAACAAAAATTCATAAACCGGATCAAAGAAATGTCTGTAATACGACCTTTTTGAAACTCGCGAATGACATGAATCAGGCGAAATGAAATATAGGAATAGCCAATCCAACGAATATCCAGCGGTGATGCTAATTGGGTGTTTTGTTGAAAAAGACCGCGCAGTATACGGCTCATCACGGTCGTTAGATTGGGTTGTTTTAGAAGAATAAAGATCAGCAGCACTAAAACAATAATGAAATTCAAAAATCGTTTTTTTGATCTCAGTAAATAAGAACATAAAATGTAAAGTGCACCACCCCCCAGGATAATTACAAGTATTTGAGTATTGAGGTGGATATCTAAAAAGCTAGATTTAAGCGAGGGTATTATTTCTGCAAGCAAAAAGGGAGAGAATCCAATAAGGCAGAGCACAGAAATCCACCAAAATTCTTTCTTACTCCCCTTCGTAAGTGCCATGCCAGTTCCTAAAAGTAAAAAGATCATTAACCATGGAAGAATGAAATTGAGATATCGGAGTGAACCGGTAGGTTGGAGCAAGAACAAGAAGAATATGTTTACCGTAAAGATTATTCGCTCTCGCTGCCAGTTCTTTCCAAATATTCTATATAGAATACTTCCCAAACTCGCGAATGCTATTTGCGTAATACTCATTTAGAAACCCTGATAGATCCAAAGTGGTGATGTATCGACGCTAAAAATCAAAACAGCGATAATGATAAAAACTAAGATTAAAACCAAAATGTTCTCAGATTGTCCTGTTTTTTTCATTTTCATCTATCAGGTTATTTATAACCGCATACCAACCATTCACCACTTTGGTAGATCAATGAATAAGTACGCAGACTCAGATCAATAGACCGTACTTCTTCGTTATAAGTCATATCGATTGTTCCATTACAAGTTACTTCTGCTTCCGTGTCCCCTTCCATAACCGTTTTACAGGTTACGTTGTTCAATAATGCCTCAACAGAAAGAAATGAATCTGTTTCTAGGAGAGCTTGCTTCTCCCAATCGGCGCAAGATACTGCTACTGCTCTGTCAGCATCCTGGTTAACTAATGAATTTAGATATTCCAACACAGATTGTGCAGGATCGGATTTCGTAGAACAGCCCAGCAAAAAAGTAAACAGGAATAATAATGAAAGGATCAGGACTGGTTTACTGTGTTTTATCATTTAATTCTCCTTGCATTATTGTAATGTAAGTTGTATAAATCGATAAAGAAAGCAAAGAAAAGGGAGATGGCAACATCTCCCTTTTCTTTGCTGCTAAATACTCTTGCCAAAAATACGATGATTTTTGTATGGTTTTACACCGAGATTCTCAAGGTCCTTCCGCATTTGAACTGCAGATTCAGCGATATTGGTCAATTCACCATGGATAAAATTGTGGCTTTTTGCTGTTTTTTCTATTTCATCAAATAAGAGGGCATTTCCACCGGAACCCTGATATTCAGGTAGAACACCGACACCATTGAAATCAATCCATTCTGATTTTTTTAACTCACGAAGAATATCTACTATTGAAAGTGGTGTCAGTGAACCTTGATGTCGTTGTATCGCGGCGGAAATATCCGGAAATGCCAGTAAGAACCCGACTATTTCATCGTTGTATGTGATGATCTTGATCAGGTCAGGTAGTGCTACCAGTGTTAAATCCTGTAAAGCCCAATCCACTTCTTTTTGCGTTAATGGATAATATTCCCAATTATTCACAAAGGTTTTATTGTAAGCCTGCCCAATTAGCGGAACATATCGCTTAAGTTCAGCTTTCGAGGAAAGTTTATGTACTTTGAATTTTCCCTGTTTGCGCACTTTATCTGCAACCGTCCTTATTTTTTCCGGCATAGTGAATTGCGTAAGATCGGCATAACAGGAAACCCAATCAAGCACCTTTGTAAAACCCTGATGCTCCATAAAAGCAGGGTAATTGGGTTTGTTATAGTTCATCATGGTCATCATCTGGCGATATTCGAATCCTTCCACAACAAAACCATATCCATCAAAGGGAGAAAACCCTTTCGGTCCAAGGAAATAATTCAAACCACGCGCATGAGACCAATCGTAGGCAGTTTCAAACAATTTATCTGCTACCTTTTGATCATCAATGCTTTCGTAGAAATAAAATGAAGCCTGTTTCTTATCGTGATACTTGTTATATTCTTTGTTCTCCAATACTGCGATACGCCCTACAATATCTTTGCCATCCTTAGCCAGGAAGAAATCAGCATCAGAATGTTCATAATAGGGGTGTTTGTTTCGATCAAGCGTATCGCGAATTCCTGATTTAATGGGAGGAACCCATTGCGGTACATCTTCATACAAACCAAACGGGAATTTCACGAAATCATTTACTTCTTTTTTCACACTGGTATCAATCTTATGAATAGTAAGCATAATTTCTCTCCGAGATAGAATTAATTTAGTATACTTCAGTTTTATATTGCGGTTATACTATACCATTGTAGTTAACACAGTTTTTTCAAAAAAGTGATGGATGAAGGAAAAATGGATCAACTTTTTCAAGAGATTACACAACAACCTGCCGCTGCCACCGTACTAATCCAACAAGAGTTCTCCCACATTAGAGAAATTATCCAAAAAATTGATAAAGATTTCAATTACATTCTGATTGCTGCCAGAGGTAGTTCTGACAATGCCGGACGCTATGCGCAGTATTTATTTGGCTGCAATAACCGCTTCTCCGTTGCACTTACGACCCCTTCTCTCTTTACCCTTTATGCTACACCGCCGATGCTTAAAGGGGCTCTGGTGCTTTCCATTTCTCAATCTGGGATGTCTCCTGACATCATAAAAATTGTTAACAATGCGAATTCCCAGGGTTGCACTACCATTTGCATCACGAATAATGTAGAATCTCCTTTATCTGTAGAATCAAAATTTACGATTCCAATTCACGCAGGAGAAGAGAAAGCAGTTGCTGCAACAAAATCTTATACCAATTCCCTGATCACGTTAGCGATGCTGTCTGCAGCTTTTTACGGAAAATCCGAATTTGATGATCAAATTCTACAAATCCCTGAATGGTTACAATCAACCATTACTTCAACTCAAGAAAATCTCGCCAAAATTCAGCGATATCGCTATATTGAATCCTGCGCAGTGCTTGCGCGAGGATTGAATTATTGTACTGCTTTTGAAATTGCTCTTAAAATAAAAGAATTAACCGGTATTAATGCAAATCCATACTCTTCGGCTGATTTTAGACATGGTCCAATAGCTACCGTATATAAAGGTTTCCCTGTTTTTGCCATTGCACCCCATGGGCAGGTATTCTCTGATATGCGTCAAATGGTGCAAGACCTTCTTCAGCGTAAAGCAGAAGTAATCAGTGTGAGTAATGATGAGAATGTTCTTCAAGAAAGCAATCTTGGGTTCCAAATTCCAACGGCTATACCAGAACCGCTTTCTCCTATTGTGAGCACCATTCCCGGTCAGTTTTTCGGGTGGCAAATTGCCATTGAACGCGGCTTAAACCCCGATAAACCAGAAGGTCTGAACAAAGTAACCGAGACTTTCTGAACAATTATAAAAAGTATCCCATTGATGGAGGTTTTGAATGGATAAATTCATCATTGAAGGTGGTGTACCCCTGAATGGTGAAGTGACACCATCTGGTAATAAAAATGCTGCACTTCCGATCTTAGCTGCCTGTATTCTAACTGACCAACCGGTAGTTTTACACAACATCCCTGACATCCTGGATGTGCATACTATGCGTGCCTTGCTTGAAAGTTTAGGGGTTAAATTCAAAAGTCTGGATGCGCACACTTGGGAGGTGTGGGCAACAGAAATTCATCCGGCTGAACTTGACCCTGAACTATGTAGGAATATTCGTGCATCGATATTACTGGCTGGTCCTATGCTGGCACGTGCAGGGTATATTATTCTCCCACCTCCTGGCGGAGATGTGATCGGTCGGCGGCGTGTGGATACCCACATCCTGGCACTGCAGAAATTGGGCGTAGAACTAGAATTTAATCGCTCTTTTACATTTCGCTGTAAAGAACTGGTTGGCGCTGATATTCTGCTCGATGAAGCCAGTGTTACCGCTACAGAAAATGCGATCATGGCATCTGTTCTGGCAAGAGGGACCACTATACTTCGCAATGCAGCATCTGAGCCGCATATTCAAGAATTATGCCTGTTTTTGAACAATATGGGTGCGAAGATCAAGAATATTGGTTCAAACACCCTTGAAATTGAGGGGGTTACGAACCTTGCTGGAGGTGAATTTACCATTGGTCCAGATTATCTGGAGGTGGTAAGTTTCATTGGTGCGTCTGCCATAACAAAGGGTTCCATCACTATTAAAAATGCTGCTCCGCAGTCTCTTTCCATGGTGAAATTAGTTTTCAATCGGATGGGTGTTGACTGGAATGTCAATGGAGAAGATATTCTTGTCCCATCTGACCAGTGTCTCTGTATCGAACCTGATCTGGATAATGCTATCCCCACGATAAGCGTCATGCCATGGCCTTCCTTCCCTACTGATTTGATGAGTATTGCGATCGTGGTTGCCACCCAATCGAAAGGGACAATGCTCTTTCACGATTGGATGTACCCCAGCCGTATGTTCTTCACGGATAGACTGGTAAGCATGGGCGCTCAAATTGTCCTATGTGATCCTCACCGTTGCATTGTTCAGGGTCCCACTCGTCTTTTAGCGGATGACATGGCTGGTCCAGATATTCGTGCTGGAATGGCTCTTCTTCTAGCAGCATTATCTGCTGACGGTGTTTCAACTATACGCAATATTGGGCAAATTGACCGGGGTTACGAAAAGATAGACCGAAAATTGGCGGAATTAGGGGCTTCCATCAAACGTTGTTAAATTAAGAAGACCCCGGCGGGGTCTTCTTAATCCACATCATCTGGTTCGTTTATTCTTTATCTTCTTTGATCACATCCAAAAATTGGTCAACGGTCTCACGCAGCATACCTTCAGGCATTGCACCAACCTGTCGATGGATCACTTTTCCTTCCGATATAAAGAGCATTGTAGGAATTCCTTGCACACCGTAGCGTGATGCCCATTCCTGGTTTTCATCAGTATTTACTTTTGCTACCAGCAATTTGCCGTTATATTCTTTGGCGATTTTCTCCAATGCAGGTGCCACCATCTTGCAAGGACCACACCACGGAGCCCAAAAATCGACGACCACAGGAACTGTGGATTCAAGCACAGAAGTCTTGAAAGCAGCATCCGTTACATGTATTGGTTCGTTCATCTAATCTTCTCCTATCATTCTTAATAAAATTCCGAAAACCTTCCCGTCATTGTACAGGATTTTTCATCTACGGAAAGGTTTCCTTTATTTACTAATAATATTCTTATGTTTCTTACTTTGCCTTTACCGTGATGGTTTTGGGCTTTATTTCTTCCGCCTTTGGTAGAGTCAATTTGAGAATACCGTTTTTGAACTCTGCATTGGCTTTTTCAGCGACAACCTGAACAGGTAAAGAGATGGAACGGCTGAAGCTTCCAAACCGTCGTTCTTTAATGTGGTAATCCACATTTTCGCTCTCTTTCTCCTGTTTTATTTCTCCCTTAATGGTGAGTACTTCACCAGCCACAGAAATGTTGATATCGTCGGGTTTCACACCTGGAATAGACGCTTCGATCACTACTTCGTCATTCGTCTGGTACATATCCAGATCGAGAATCCCATATCCTTCAAAGGATAAGGCAGAATGACCGAGATAGTTATCCAACATTCTATCCATCGTATCTCTTGCACTCACGATATCCAAAAATGGATCACTTCTTGTTATTTTCGTCATTTCGACCTCCTTTATCGTTTTAAATAATACAGCGCTTGCATAAAAAATATACAAACGCCATATAGGAAATGTATTAAATATCTGTTATGTACTGCGGCGATAATCATAGAATCGATAACCCACGCCACGTTCTGTAAGGATGTATTTAGGATCAGATGGATCTTTTTCCAATTTTTGCCGCAGGTAATTAATGTAGAGCCGAACATAATGTGGCTCATCACGGTATTCATACCCCCACACCCTAGATAGAATTTGATCGTATGTAAGCACCCAGCCCGCATTCTGTACAAGATGATACAACAGGCGATATTCAGTAGGGCGTAATTTTACCAATTTTCCCTCAACCCAAATCTCACGCCGGTTGAAATCGATCTTCAAGCGGTCATCCACCTGGATGACATCATCAGAGCTGACACTTGATGATTCTATTCTTCTTAGAACTGCTTTGACCCGACTGACCAATTCACGCGGGCTGAAAGGCTTGGTAACATAATCATCCGCACCTAGCTCCAACCCACGAACTTTGTCTTCCTCTTCTCCTTTGGCGGTAAGCATAATAACGGGAACATTATCGATCTCACGGATCATTTTCAATAGTTCAAATCCATCCAGATCAGGAAGCATAACATCCAACAATACCAGGTCAGGCATAAAGGTGCGCAGTTTATCCAATCCTTCTCTTCCATTCAAAGCTTCACTTACTTGAAATCCATCCTGTTCCAGATTTAATCTGATGAAGCGCGCCATTCTTTCTTCATCTTCAATAACGAGGATCTTTGTGTTTGATGAAACCGCCGAACTCATGGTTTGTTCCTCCTACTCTTTTCTTAACTTGATTATAAGATTGCCCATCTATTTTTACAATGAAAAACGCTGTACGTGTTATCATATTGCACAAAGAATGATGGAAATATTAAAATAATATATAACATTCCATCACCAGAATGATGCAATGAACCTAACCAATCTGTACGAACTGCAACTCATTGATACCCAGCTTAACTCCATCACTGTTGAGATAGCGAGTATCGAAAAGAAGTTAAAACAAAACCAGCAGGTACTTTCTGCAACGAAATGCCTTGAAGAATCGCAAAAGGTTGAAGAATCTGAACAAAGAACTCTGAGACAGATCATCGAAGAGATCGATCAGAAAAAAATAAAACTTTCACAAAGCGATGCAATGCTATACAGTGGTAAGGTTCAAAACCCGAAAGAATTGCAAGACCTGCAATTAGAGATCCAATCACTCAAGAAGATCATCGCGAAACTGGAAGATAAACAATTGGATCAGATGATTCGCCTGGAAGAAGCACAAAGTCAGGTGGAACAAGCCAATTCCACTCTTAATTCCATCTCATCACAATTTGAGACATCGAAATCACAACTTGCAGCCCGTAGGAACGTTTTAACTTCAGATGAAGCCATGTTAAAAAAGAAAAGAGAAGTAGTGCTGCAATCGATCAGCCCTGATCTGCTCAAACATTATGAAACGCTGCAATCTCGGAAAAACGGTCTGGTTATTGTGTTGCTTGAAAATGATGCCTGTGCAGCTTGCGGTACCCAACTTACTCCCAGTGAACGGCAGGAAGTACGTCTCACTAACGTCCTTTTTCATTGCCCCACCTGTGGAAGGATCCTTCACATCAAATAACGATCCCTCACTTTTTTATTAAAGAGGAGATATCTCTGTGTGTACCTGTCACGCGCACATTCTTCAATCGGGATGTTTCTCCAGAAGTAATTGACACTTCCCCTTTGGTTACGTTAAATGTTCTCTCCAGAAATTTCAATAACTCCTGGTTTGCTTTCCCTTTTTCAGGTGGAGCACTTATTTTAATTTTAATAACGCCATTATCCATCCGCCCTACTACTTCAGTCTTGGGGGCGTTAGGAATCACTTTAAAGGTCAGATGCAGTTCATTCATGTTCAACCGTCAATACTGCGGCGAAACGACCGGTGGTGCCGTTTTCAGCGCGGTGAGAATACCAATTTGAAGTATCACAAGCTGTGCACAAACCGGCAATTTCGATCGATGCCACATGTTCTTTTTCCAATAATAGCTTGTTAGCTTGCCACATATCAAAATAAATCTTGTCATCTCTTTTTATCAGTACCTTATCCTCGTTTCCATCAAAACTAAAACTGTTTGCTACCTGTTTTACGATATCCTCCCCTATTTCATAATGATCTGCACCTATTGAAGGACCAATACCGGTGATGATGTTACTTGTTTGAGAACCATACACCTTCTTCATTTTATGAATGGTCTTACTGGCAATATGTTGCACCGTGCCCTGCCAACCCGCATGTGCAACGGCAATGATTTTTTTCTGTGTATCATAAAAAAGGAGCGGCACACAATCAGCAAACACCATCATCAACGCTACATCAGGATTGGATGTCATCACCGCATCCCCTTTTTGATGAGGTTCAAGGATCGGTCTGGCGGTTTCAGAGTAGTAGACAATATCACTGTGGATTTGCCACGTATCAAAAATGGAATCATAGCGTTTTCCAAATAATGCCATGATGCGATTACGATTTTCGATCACATTTTCTCGGCTATCACCAACAGAAGTGGCAACATTTAAAGAATCCCATGGTTGGGGGCTGATGCCTCCCTTACGTGTAAAAAAACCGTGCTTCACGCCTTGTCTGTCGAAGGTTGAAAGCGTAAAATAACGTAATTCGCCCTGTTCATGAAATGGCATTTAGCTTTCCTCACAGCGGTGGTTGTTTTTAACGATCTTCATCATGATTTCCAATTTCGGAAATAAGTATAAGCCAGTTGTAACTCCGAAGAATAATCCGGTAAGAGTGCGCATGGCAGGATTGCTTTCACGTCCCGGGAAAAAATTGAATATTGGGAAAGTACTACCTCCGAATTGACTGATCCCATCCAACAAGATGGGGAAAACCCCCAACACTATCCATAAAATTACTGGAATAGGCTGCCACTTTCTCTTGCTCAATTCGAATCCTACAGCCAATATAAAGAGCCCTACAAAAATTGCAACATCGCGCTGGCAAAGAGCAACCTTATATCCTATAGTCTCATCACCGATGAATTGTCTGGCAACCTCAATATTTATTGTAGAATTGCCCGATACCTCTTCGTAAGAACTGACCATTGGCAAACCTGCCTTCTCCAGTGGATAGAAAGTTTGATCGCCAAAAAGGAACCAAGATCGAAATGCAAATTGGTGACAGGTAGTACTGTAAAAGGCATAGGTTAGTTTAGCTGGTATATCTATATCGAAATACTGGAAAACTGGAGCAAGAAAAGCACCTAGCAGATATAGCAGAATCAACAAACATGAAATCAGTACATAGTTACGATAAATCCAGCACCATGAGCCGTTCATGGAATTACATCTCGATGAATTTGTTAATATAAGGGTTCAACGACATTTACCACCGTACCACTGTAATCAGTTGGCGTAAGATCTCCGGGATCTAATCCAACGTATGGTGTTGTCCAACGAAAAACCCACTTGGCATCTTCAGGGCTGGCATTCACACAACCATGGGAACGGGCTGTGCCGAAATCGTTATGCCAGAAGGTCGCATGAATGGCAACCCCGGTTCCCGCGAATAAGGATGTCCATGGGATTGCCATGGTGTCCCATCCCGCGCCAGTTCCACCGCCACTCATATGGAGAGAAATGGTTTTACGCCAAATCCAATGACTGCCAACAGGAGTAGCCCATTCATCCACACGCAAACCATATTGATCAAATTTCTGACCGGTGGAAACCTGACAGAAATAAACCTCATTTGAACCCTCGTAACACGAAAGGGTCTGTTGATTTACGTTTACCACAATATTTTTGTCAGTTATATCCGGATGGATGGGCGCTATTTCTTCCTCGGTGATGGGTCTAAAAGCGGATGCTTCTGCCCAGAAGATATCTCCATACCCATACCCATGTCCATAATCTTCATTCACGCGATAATAGACAATCCCATCCGCGTCCACACTCATCTGGTCAATCCAAACCACCTGGCTATAATACATACGCCATAGATCTGAGGTTACATCATTCAACCAGGGGGCGCGAGCTGGTGGATTCTCAAGTGTCATCTTGACGTAAGGAACTGTGACTTCAGCCCACATGCCAGGTCCACTCGTCGTCTCCGGAATTTGAGAAACCGGTTGGCTGTTGGGTAAATTACGTACTTTTTGAACACTTGGAAGATAAACGTATCCTTCGGGTGTTTCAACCCAGCGATTATTGCTGTTTCTACCAAGGGGAGCTTCACCAACCACTACTCTGTTCCATGCCAGACATTCATCCACGCCCATTAAACGTACTGCGCTGGCATCTGCTGAAGGTTTCGAACGGATTGGCAGCGTATTGGGTAAATACACCATATTGCGAGCAAAATATTCACTATCCGGAAAATCTTGCAAATAATCGAAGTCGTCAAACAATCGAGTATTAAGGCGATTAGCCAATAATGCTAGACCACCTACCCCTGCCATGGATTTCTTTAAAAAATCTCTTCGTGAAATATTCTTGTTATTTATCGTCATCTCGTAAAGCTTACCAATCTACAATTAAAAAGTCAAACTCTCTTTTTTATACTTTAAATAAATTCCCCTGCAAACTTTCTAACAATGTATTAATTTCATCACCCCACAATGTCTCATGCTCTTTAAAAGGTACCACCGCTCGGATCTCTTTGTAAATCTCATGAGTGCCCTCAGCCATTTTGTGTAGTGGTTCATATTGCATTCGGATATCCAACGCATGAACGACGGTGTACATCTCGATGGTTAGAATATGCAAGACGTTTTCTGATATTGCGATTGCGTGGCGAGCTGCATTAAGTGAATTGGAATTGTGATCCTCTTGATTGGCAGAGGTGGGAATTGAATACACTGCATCAGAATTGGCAAGATGCTGGTTTTCCATCACAAGCGAGGCAGCCGCATATTGCGGAATCATCAACCCTGATTCTATCCCTGCTTCTTGTTTATCAGCAATCAACATCAGCGGCAATCCATTATTCAGATTAGAATCAAGCAATCGAAAAATGCGGCGCTCGGATATTGCTCCTAGCTCAGCTAATGCAATTCCAAGAAAATCCATAATGAATGCAATCGGTTCGCCATGGAAATTACCCCCGGAGATGACATCTCCATTCTCAAACAGTAAGGGATTATCGGTCGCAGCATTGATCTCTTTGGTGATGATTTTTTCAGCATGTTCCAATGTATCCCATACTGCGCCATGCACCTGTGGTGCACAGCGAATAGCATACCCATCTTGTACATGATGGGTGCTGTTTACCATCTGACTGCCATTAACCATTTCCCATACATATGCAGCGGTTCTGATCTGACCATTCATTCCGCGAACTTCATGCAGTCGTGGGTCAAACGCTTCTCGACGACCAGCTAATGCTTCCAGAGATAATGCCAGGTTTGAATCTGCCATAAGGCATAATTTCCGGGTCATCCAGCAGGAAATAACCGCCAGTGCTGCTGAGAAAGTAGCACCGTTGATCAACGCTAAACCCTCTTTGGGTTGTAAAATGATCCGTTGAATGTTAGCTGCATGCATAGCAGCTTTACCACTCATCAGCTTTCCCTTAAACCAGGCTGCTCCTGACTGTTCATCCAGATCAATATCATCGGTGGTCAATACAAGTGCCATCTGTGCCAGCTGGCATAAATCACCGGACGATCCCATAGATCCTTGCTGCCGCACTTGTGGGGTTACATTTTCATTTAACATATCCAACAGCGTTTGGATCACATCCACACGGATGCCAGAGAACCCCTTTGCCAGTGTGTTGGCTCGAATAAGCATGGCTGAGCGAACGGTGGTTTCTTCAAAGAGTTCACCAACTGCAATGGCATGGCTTATGATCAGGTTACGATTTAGAGCCAACAGCTGATCCGTTGATATCTTCTGATTGTGAAAAATACCATATCCGGTATTGATCCCATACAAGGGAAAGTCCTTTTTTAAATTCTTTTGTAAAATAGCCTGTGATGCTTGCACCCGCTGGGCAGCTTGTTTGCTGAGATTTACTTTTTCGTGATTAAAAGCAACTTGTATGACCTCTTCTATCGAAAGGTCTTGTCCTGTAATTTCAATCATTGTTTTTCCCTCTCCTGGATCAAATCTTCCTGCTTCTTTCAAGATCCCTTTTCATATCTCTATCAGCGATATCCCTGCGTTTGTCGTACAACTTTTTCCCGCGGGCTACTGCAATATCAATCTTCGCTTTCCCATTCTTTAAATATATTTCAACCGGTATAATGGTTAGCCCTTTTTGTCTGACGCTGTTCCATAATTTTAAAATTTCTTTTTTATGGAGAAGTAATTTCCTTTTCCGTTTTGGATCGTGGTTCATACGGCTAGCAGGGTCATACGGTGCAATATGGGCATTGATCAACCATACCTCATCACCATCGGTTTGAACGTATGCTTCAGCGATACTAACCTGCCGAGCACGGATAGATTTGATCTCTGTTCCCAACAGAACGATCCCTGCTTCATAATGTTCCAGCAGGTTGTATTCGAACTTTGCCTTGCGATTGGTCGCGATGGTCTTTTTATCCATAGGATTGATTTTAACGGAGTTTTAAGCTTTGGAGTGCTTTCTTTCTTTTCTTAAGTCAATTTCGTAATTGAAAGCCAACAAATGTCATTTTATTTTCTCATGGAGAAACTAAAATCCTGACCATAGCGATACATGAAGAACCGCACGTATGAATTTAGCTGACCAATTCATAAACGATGTTTGTTAGATGTTATCGGTCGGTAAAGACAGCTATAACAGCTAGCAATCCGCCCAAACCACCTATCACCAGAATGATCAACCCGATCGGGATATGTTGGGAAATACCTGACGTCACTTCATCGGTATAGGTTGGAATAGTTTGGGGTGGCGCGGCTGTGTAAGTTGGTAGACGCGTTGCTACCGGAGTGGTGATAAACTGTGCTGCCAATGTTGCATCAATAGTAGTTGTTACAGCCGGTGTGGGTGTGGATGGTGGTTCAATGATCGGCAATTCTTCACCGGATAAGACCACCAGAGGTGAATACACCCAGCCTGATCCCTCCGCGATACCAGGATATTCCACTAAAACCCAATCTTCCCCGGCTGATTTTCCCAGGGCAGTTACCTCCTGACCGGGCAATAATACGCCAACCTGATCATAGAAAACACCAGGACCTGAACGTACGTTGACAGGATCTACTTGATCTAATCTAACAAAAGCCGTTGCTCTGCGTGGAGTTCCGGTTACCGTCGGGATTGCGATGGTAGGTTGCTGGAAACGATAATCAGCATTTACCGTATTAGTAAATAAACCCAATAACACTACCGCGAAAATGAGTGAAAGTATTAATATTGACTTCTTGTGCATGTTTTTCTCTTCTTAATAATGTTTTTGATTATAATGCAATCTAATGGAACAAAAAATTTTTCACGGACAGTTTTCTTCTGAAGATTTAGCTGAATGCCTGCAAATTCATTTCAATCGCGGTAATTTGCTTGTACAGCGCGTTGAATATGAAGATGGTATAGGAATTCAAATAAAAACACGCACTCAACCCTCCTCAGGGGGAGATACTGCCCTTGGAATCCACTTCAGGAAGGTCGAGGATGGAATTTCTGTGCAGGTCGGTCAGCAAACTTGGTTAGGAATAGCTGCCAGTCTCGGATATTCTGCATTAGCTACCATCATCAACCCTGCCAATCTTCTCAACCGATTAGATGATATCGCGCAGGATGTGGAATACTTGCAGCTCACCGACGAAGTCTGGAAGGTTTTAGAAACCAATGCGCGTTCGCTTGGTAGCGGGTATGAGTTATCTGAAAAATTAAAACGTATTAAGTGTGATTATTGCGATGCGGCTAACCCTAGCGGTTCTCCCACCTGTGTGGCTTGTGGAGCTCCCATGGGAAACTTACAACCAAGATCTTGCCTAAATTGTGGATTCATCATCATCAACTACGAAAAAACTTGCCCGAACTGTAAAAAGAAACTCTGATCTTACTCCGGGTTCAGCCACTTCCTTCCATCACGCTGCATGAATTCATCAGCTCCTTGCGGACCCCATGATCCGGGCGTATACATTGCTAATTTTTTCAAGGGATCGTTCTCCCAGGCATTCATGATATCTGATGTAAATTCCCATTGCGCTAATGCTTCATCCGATCTGGTAAATAAGGTGGCATCTCCCACCATGCAATCCAACAGTAGCCTTTCATACGCCTCCGGAGGCTCGCTGCCAAAAGTATCTTCATAACAAAATTCCATGTTTACAGGTGCGATTTCGTTGACCGGTCCGGGTACTTTCGCCCCAAATGTTAGGGTGATTCCTTCATCTGGCTGTAGCCGTAAACGAAGCACATTCGGTGCATCGCCAGCCATGTTATGCCAATCAAACAAAGGTAAAGGTACCTGTTTGAATTGAATGGCAATCTCAGTAGTTCGTTTGTGCAGTTGTTTGCCACAACGCAGGTAAAAAGGGATTCCCGACCAGCGCCAGTTGTCTACAAAAAGTTTGGCAACCATATATGTCTCGGTGATGGAAGCATCTTTCACGCGATCTTCATCGAGATACGCTTTCACATCTTTACCATTCACAATCCCACTACCATATTGAGCTCGATAGGTATTGTCCAGGGCTTTTTGCCCCTTTAAATGGCGAAGGGCTTTGAGTACTTTTAGCTTTTCATCGCGAACCGAACTGGCATTGAAGGCGTAAGGCGCCTCCATAGCCGTAAGCGATAACAGCTGCAGCATATGATTGGCAAACATATCCCGGATGATCCCTGAATCATCAAAATATCCTGCGCGAGTTCCAACCCCCACTGTTTCAGCAACTGTAATTTGGACATGGTCTATGTAGTGATTGTTCCAAAGAGGTTCAAAAATTCCATTTGCGAAACGGAAAACGAGGATGTTCTGTACCGTTTCTTTTCCCAGATAATGATCGATACGAAATATTTGTTCTTCTTTAAAACAAGTATGGATTTTTTCATCCAACGATTTTGCTGTTTCCAGATCCTGCCCATACGGTTTTTCAACTACTATACGAGCCCAGCCATTTTCGTGCATCATCTGAGGATAGCTACAGATATGAAGGTTATCAAGAATATCCATATATGCAGTAGGTGGTGTTGCCAGATAATAAATGACCCTTTTGATGTTTTCTTCTTCGATCAGCGTACGCAGTTTATTAAACCCTTCCGGTTTCTCAAATTCCCCCTGCACATAGGTTGCATTTTCTAACAACTTTGAAACAACTTGTGAGTCGACCGGTTTTTGACGTGAAAATTCATCTATTCCTTTTTTTAAAGTATCTTTCAGAAAATCATCGCTCCACGGTCTTCTTGCAAATCCGATGATCTTTATTCCATCGGGTAGATTTTGCTCCTTGGCTAACTGATAAAGCGCAGGGAGTAGCTTGCGCCGGGTAAGATCCCCTGTTGCTCCAAATATCACGAAACCGATCAAATCGTGATCAGGTGAGTTCTTGTTCATTTACCCTTCTTTTCTTTTATTGCATGTCCTCCAAATTTATTTCGCATGGCTGCTAATATTTTCATCGCAAAACTATCCTTCTGGCGACTGTCAAATCTCCGGAAGAGAGCATTGGTTATCACAGGTGTTGGTACCCCAAGTTCAATCGCTTCATGGGCTGTCCAACGCCCTTCTCCTGAATCATCCACCCAGCTTTCAATCGTTGATAGTTCTCGGTCCTCTTCAAGTGCATCATGGGTTAAATCTAACAGCCACGAACGAACAACCGATCCATCCTGCCAGATTCTGGAAACCTCTTCCAGATTGAGGTCAAATTCCTGCTTGGCATGTAATATCTCAAATCCCTCTGCCATTGCTTCCATCATGCCATACTCAATGCCATTATGAACCATTTTTACAAAATGACCCGCACCATGCGGTCCTACATAGCCCCAGCCCTTATCTTTTCCAGGCGCCAATACTTCAAAAACAGGGCTAAGATAATCAGCAACCTTTCTTTCCCCTCCTATCATCAGCGAATAACCTTCCTCTAACCCCCATATTCCTCCGCTAACGCCTACATCCAAGAAATGGATCTTTTTCGCGGAAAACATTTCTGCCAGCTGCATTGAATCTCTGTAAAATGAATTGCCACCATCAATAAATATATCATCCTCCCCTAGCAGGTCGTAAAAAGCTTTTGCCACCTCTTTGGTTGTTTTTCCAGCTGGGACCATAGACCAGATGATATGGGGTTTGTCTAAATACGTGACAACTTCTTCATAGCTATACGCAGGCTGTAAACTTATTTCTTCAGAAAGCTCCTGTGTTTTTTCGGGGCTGCGATTGTACGCGACCAGCTCGATATTTCCGGCACTTAATCGACGAGCCATATTTGCGCCCATTTTCCCCAATCCAATTAATGCAATTCTCATTTCAAATCCCTTGATTCAGATATAATCATATCTTACTATTTTGACATTGACTTGCTTCAATCTGCCAGTTTTTTTATGGAATATTAATACTCTTGATACGTTTTTTCATTTCGCTTGAGGGAATTTATGCCATTTTATTTCTATGGATATGAGATTGTCTTTATCTAAAAAGTAATTACAAATTACAATATCTCTGGTTAATTTCGACATTAAAACAGGTGTGATTTTTTAGGTTATTTGTTTTGAAAGGAGATTCAGGTGGTTTATAAGAAAGCTCGTATTTCTGACATAGATAATCTTTTGATCGGGCAGGTCAGCGATCATACAGCTTGGACGGGATGCACTGTTCTCCTGTGCAAAGAAGGTGCAGTCGGAGGTGTTGACCAGCGTGGAGGTTCACCTGGTACACGAGAAACCGATTTACTAAGACCCATGCACATGGTAGAAAAAGTGCATGCAGTCTTATTAGCTGGTGGTTCCGCCTATGGGCTGGATGCAGCCTCAGGTGTTATGCACTACCTTGAGGAACATAAGATCGGTTTTGATACCGGCTTTGCCCGGGTTCCAATTGTTCCTGCGGCTATCTTATTTGACCTAGGAGTTGGGGACGCTACCATTCGCCCGGATGCGACCATGGGATATCAAGCTTGTGTAGACGCATCCAACAATCAACCTAAAAGCGGAAACTTTGGAGCTGGAACTGGGGCTAGTGTTGGGAAAATTCTTGGCATGGGGCAGGCGATGAAAGCAGGTATTGGAACTGCAGCAGTGGAAATTTCGCAGAGTCTCTATGTTGGCGCAATCATTGCGGTGAATGCGTTTGGAGATGTGGTTGACCCCGCCACCGGTTCAATTCTAGCAGGCACCCGTTCCCTACAAAGAGGTCCCGTCACGATTGGCGAGACAGAGTATTTTGCAAACACACAGCAGGTCATGCGTTCGATGATCGGAAAAACGGCGTTACAGTTCGCTTCTAAATCCAATACTGTGATTGGAGCAGTGGTAACCAATGCCACTCTTAATAAAGAAGAAGTAAATAAGGTGGCACAGATGGCACAGGATGGTCTAGCCAGAGTAATCCGCCCTGCCCATACCATGTTTGATGGAGATACCATCTTCGCACTCGCCACCGGAAAGAAAAAATGTGATGTCAATACTATTGGTGCTTTTGCAGCGGATATGGTAGCAGAAGCGATCCTGGATGCGGTCAAAACTGCTGAACCTCTTGAAGCATTACCATCGAATCAGTCAGTACAAGCAACTTAAAGTGTGATGGAGAATTTATGATCCAATTAATCAGTGATACCTTATCCTGCATTCCTCTAGATGAAGCAAACAATATGGGATTGCTGTATTTACCCCAGATCATTGTTTTTGGAGATAAGACATACCGTGATGATAGTGAAATCGATTCGATTACTTTTGGTGAAAAATTATCGGTTGCTAAACAGCTGCCAACCACTGCGGCTCCACCTCCTGCTATTGTAGAGCCTATATTCAAACAAATAGAAGAAAAAGG
The DNA here is from genome assembly GCA_003446605.1 of Anaerolineaceae bacterium. Classification (GTDB taxonomy): domain Bacteria; phylum Chloroflexota; class Anaerolineae; order Anaerolineales; family Anaerolineaceae; genus UBA4781. Next base: position 24,533 of record DMDF01000072.1, on the reverse strand, counting down.
AGACACTGCCATTGCTATTTGCCCTTCTGAAAAAATCAGTGGAACATATCGCGCATATTGCACGGCAAAACAAGAACATCCAGCTGCGGATATTCGTATTATCGACGTTAAAACACTGGGAACGGCACAGGGGATTCTGGTGCGGATAGCTAAAAAAATGCTTGATGATGGCGCCAGTGCTAATGAAATAGAATCAACACTCCAAGAATTATCAGCAAAAACTCGCACTTATTTCCTGGTGGATACGCTTGAGTATCTTTACAAAGGTGGGCGTATAGGAGCAGCCTCAAAACTGGTTGGAAGTATGCTGCAGATGAAACCCATTCTACAAATAGTAGATGGTCAAATTGATGCAAAAGAAACACAACGTACCACTAAAAAAGCAATAGAGCGTTTTAAAGAGATCATTCTGGATGAATGCCCTGCCAGTGACACTTCTTATCTTAATATTGAACACGGTGGTATTGTTGGTAAAGCACAGGAATTTGCATCGACATTAAAAGAAGAATCCGGTGTCTCTACCATCCCGGTTAATTACCTCCCGCCAGCAATTATTCTGCATGGTGGTCCTACAATTTTAGGGTGTTCATTCCTTGTTAAATAAAGGGAGAGGTGAAGAAATCTTCACCTCTCATGAATTCAGTAAAATTTCACGCAGATCCGCTGCATCCAGCAGCACGGGGTTCCCCTTCATACTGCTGGAGACAAGAGATTTTTCGATGATGGCATCAAAATTCGGCTCCTTTATACCGAGCTGTCCTAATTTTGGAATGGATAATTCCTCATTAAGCGCGATGAACCACTCCACTGCTTTTGGGGCAGATGGATTATCTTCTCCTAATACCCATGCAGCGATTTGATTAAACCGTTTTACTAAATTCTCATCTCCACATTCCTGTACTTTGACAATGTTCTTTTTAAAGACTTGCGGCAGTAAGCACGCGCAAATAACACCATGTGGAACATCGAACATGCCACCAATCGGTCCTGCAAACCCATGTACAGCCCCCAATTTTGCGTTCGCCAGTGAAAGTCCACCTAATAAACTCACCCATGCCATCATCGTTCTGGATTTTTCATCGGTTGGGTTGTGGTAAACAATGGGTAGAGTCTTCGCCGCCAGGGGAATACCTTCACGGCAGAACATATCCACCATTTTATTTGCGTTCCGCGAACAGTATGGTTCAAGTACCTGTATAAAAGCATCCATACCCGTTGATGCTGTTATAGTGGGAGGTAAACTCACTGTTAATTCCGGATCGATCAAAGCGATATCTGGGATCATAGCTGCATTGCGCATGCTGACTTTTACATTCTTACTGGTCACTTTAATGACCGCATTTTTGGTTACTTCTGTGCCGGTCCCCGCGGTGGTGGGAAGCGCGATATACGGGCAGGGAGGATTTTGCAATGGAAGACCCCTCCCCACAACTTCCAGGTAATCCAGTAAAGTACCGTGATTGGTCACTAAGGCAGATAAAGCTTTCCCTGTATCCAAAACACTGCCTCCTCCAACGCCGATAATAAAATCTATTTGCTGGTCACGATATGAATCAGCCAATGTGCTGACCTTTTCATCCGTTGGTTCCCCTGTAAGCACTTGTTGAGTTACAGAAATACCTGAACGGTGAAGTGTTTCCACAATTTCAGGTATTTCTTTTACACTACGAGAATGAAGTAAAAGACCATGAGAGCCAAATTTTGCAGCATATTGAGATACTGTATGCCTTTCGCCCCATCCAAAAATAATGGTATCAGCAGTTGCAAATGAAAATTTGTTTTCTACCATCACACTATATTTACCACTTTTCGGAAGGTGGGTAGATCTCGTGAAATTTCACACTGTACCGTGGTTCTACCATCATTTCTGCAACAATTCCCTTCCACTCCTGATAATGAGATGTCTCCTTATGTGCAGAAGCGGCTTCTTCATTTTGATAAACTTCCAGCAGCACAAATCTGGCAGGGTCATCATTTTGCTGGATGAAATCAAATTTAACAACCCCTTCCTCTTGAATGCTGTGTTCGGCATTATTCTTTGTTGCTCTGATAAAATCATTAACGCAATTTTCCTCAACATGAACATGTACAATTACAATCAACATTTAGCACCTTCACGTAGGTTTATTTAATATGATTATAAATCAGAGCGGTCGTTGATGGATGAAATTACTTCTTTGAAAGTTCTTTATAAGGATGAAGATATCCTTGCAGTTAATAAACCTGGAGGATTACGAACCATCCCGGACGGATATGATAAAAATGTTCCTTGCTTGCGAAATATTCTCTCTCAAAATTTTGGGGAGGTATGGGTTGTTCACCGGCTCGATAAAGAGACCAGTGGAATACTCCTCTTCGCTCGCAATGCAAATGCCCATCGTTCTTTAAATATGCAGTTCGAACATCGCGAGATCCACAAGGAATACAAAACCGTTGTTCACGGTAGCCCTATGTGGGAAAAGAAAACTATCACCATTCCCCTGTTAAAAAATGGAGACCGACATCATCGAACGATCCCTGACACTGCCAGAGGGAAGAAAGCAGTTTCAAACGTAGAAGTATTGAAAAGGTATGAAACCGAAACATTTCTTTCTATTTCAATTGAAAGTGGAATAACCCACCAAATTAGAGCTCACCTGGCATATTGTGGGTTGCCAGTTGTGGGGGATAGCCTGTATGGAGCGTATCGATTCACGCATTCACTTGAAACCTATCACCCAGATTCGGATAAATTACTACTGCATGCACACAATATCTGGTTTCATCATCCTAAAACAGGTGAGCCCATTCACATCCACTCATTACTTCCGCCATATTTTAGCGATCATGTAAAAAATATATAATAAATGTGGATTGGTTGTTGACTTTTACAAGCCAATTGTGTATAGTAGGATGTTGCGCAGCACGCAAATTTGTAAATATTTTCTATAAAACGAAAGTAGTATTGCATTTTGTTTTGAAAACATGTATGCTCATAAGGAGTATTCATTTTTGCGTGCCATAATTTTGTTTATAAAAAGGTTGTGATCATTTATGGCAAATAGCAAAATCAGTGTTCTTGAAGAAGAAGATGATGTCATTGGTTACTCAGCAATTGCTAGACTTATCGAACTTGGTCGTCAAAAAAATTACGTAACCTATGATGATGTTTTGCATTTCTTCCCCGATGCCGAACAGGATCTTGGACAATTAGAAGAAGCTTTCGCCTCTTTGATGAGTGCCGGCATTCCTTATATTGAGGATGATGACACTATTCCCGAGCCTACTGAAGAAGAACTTATCAAGGATGACGATCGCGACGAAGATGAAATTGAGATCGACGTGGATGTTGATGATCTGCGTCACATTGATACCGATGATACCATCGGTTTGTATCTCAAGGAAGTGAGCCGCGTTCCGCTGCTAACCGCAGATGAGGAAGTTGACCTGGCTCAACGCATTGAACGTGGTAGGATGGCACGTGAAGAACTTGCGACGGGAAATATTAATAATACTCGCCGATCTGAATTGCGTGATCTTATCGAAGATGGTTGGGCAGCTCGTGAACACCTGGTTACTGCCAACTCTCGCCTTGTCATCAGCGTTGCCAAAAAATACATGGGGCGTGGTGTTCCTTTTCTTGATCTAATCCAAGAAGGAAATATCGGATTGATCCGTGCCACGAAAAAATTCGATTACCGCAGAGGGCATAAATTCAGCACCTATGCCACCTGGTGGATCCGTCAAGCGGTAACTCGCGCCATTGCTGATCAGGGACGCACGATCCGTGTGCCCGTTCATATGGGCGATCAGATCAACAAACTCTTGCGAATACAACATCAGCTTACCCAAAAACTTGGTCGAGATCCAACAATTGATGAACTGGCTGAAGCATTAGACGTTACGCCTAAGAAAGTAGAAAATATGATAAAGGTGTCACGGCGACCGCTTTCACTGGAAACTCCCACTGACAATGAAGATGATTCCGTGCTTGGCGATTTTATCGAAGATGATGAGATCCCTGCGCCCGATGAAACTGCCACTTATAATTTATTAAAAGAGCATCTTAATGTAATATTAAATACACTCCCACCGCGTGAAGTGCGCATCCTCCAGCTGCGCTACGGTTTGCTGGATGGACAAGCATACACGCTGGAAGAGGTCGGTCGTAAAATGGGCGTCACTCGTGAAAGAGTACGCCAAATCGAAGCTCAGGCGCTCAGTCGTCTGCGACATCCGACCATTCGAAGAAAATTACGAGATTACCTGGGAGAATAAATTTGAGGATGGAACATTATGTTGAGGATTCCCTTACGAAAATACGTTCAGGAAATTGAAGTATTCATTCAGAATGGAAACCTTGACGAAGCGCTAAAACACTGCTGGTTCATTCTCCAGACTTATCCAAAACATATTCAGACATATCGCCTATTAGGGAAAATCCTCATGGAAAAAGGGAACTATGAGGATTCCTATTTTGTTTTGGAAAAAGTGCTCGAGGTCTACCCCGATGATTTTGTAGCGCACATAGGTTTGAGTTTCATTGCTGAAGTCAACAACCAGCTCGACAATGCGGTATTGCATATGGAACGCGCCTTTGAGCTACAACCAACCAATGCCATGCTCAAAGAAGAATTAAAACGCCTCCATTTGAAAAAAGACGGAGTCGAACCCCAAACGATCCGCCTTACGCGTGGCGCATTGGTCAACATGTATCGGCGCAGTGGGCTGTATCCCCAAGTAATTGCTGAATTGCGCATTGGTTTACAAACCAACCCCTCGCGCACCGATTTCAAAGGATATTTGGCACACGCTCTGATGCAAACCGGAGAACGCATTGAAGCGGTTCAATTATGTATCGAAATACTTGGCTCCTCACCTTTCAATTTTATAGCAAACCAGATTGTTTTCGAGGTCCTTCCCCATACCTCAGAAGCTCTTGATACAGAAGCGTTTCACCAACGCCTTATTGATGTCGATCCATATTACCTGTATGTGGGCGAGAAAATCAAGGTTGTGGAAGATGTGCCGGACATTGCCGTCAATTTGGATAAATATAATGGCAGAGATCCCGTTCCTGATCTCAGTACGGTGAAATGGCAGGAGGATATTGAAGAGTACTGGAATCAAGCAAGCATGTGGGACCCTGAAAAAGACGTTAACTCTGTGATTGATTGGGATTCTATCATTGAAGATCGTTTGACAGAACCAGAAAGCGAGTTTTCTAAAGAAGCCGCTCTCCCCATTGAAAGTGAGACCGAATCCGACTCCCCACCAGAAAAAGAAACTTTCCCTGCCAAGAATCTCATGATTCCACAGGAAGAAGTTGTCTCAGACATCCCTGGATGGATATTCGATGATGCTATTGATGCAAGTAATATGGATGAAAGGAATCTTCCCCAATTTCTTCAACCAGAAGATGAGAAAATTCCCAATCTCAGCGATATTGAAAAAGATGAAACAGGTATGGTTGATAATGAAGTACCCACTATTTCAGAACCAGAATCTGAAGCTATCTCTAAGGATTGGGTGAAAATTGAAAACGAACCCAATCACCAAAAGAAATCAATTCTTGAAGATACACAAAAGATCGATAATCTTGAAAACAACAATGAAGGAATGCAAATAGTGCTCAAGGCGATTGAGGGTAACAATTACCGCTATGCAATCCAAAAATTAGATACTCTTGTTGATAAAGAATACAGGCTTGAAGAAATCATCGCCATCATGGAAAACACGGATCAATTATTATCTCAAGAACCGGATGCGTGGTTTGTTCTTGGAAAAGCTTATCTAAAAACCAATCAAAAAGAAAAAGCCCTGCAAGCATTTCATAATGCAGAAAAAAATTCATTGGTATAAGAAAGAAATTTCATGGAAGAAAACTTTGAAAAAACACTCGTGCTGATAAAACCAGATGGGGTACAGCGTAAATTAATCGGTGAGATCATTGATCGTTTCCAAAACCGCGGTTTGCAGCTGGTAGCCGCTAAAATGTTGCTCGTTAGCCGTGAATTGGCGGAAACACATTATAAGGAACACAAAGGCAAGAGTTTTTATAATGGCTTGGTGGAATACATCACTTCGGCTCCTACCATGGCAATGGTATGGGCGGGCGAACATGCCATTGAGGCGGTGCGCCAAACCGTAGGCAAAACCAATCCTCTTGAAGCAGCCCCGGGAACCATCCGCCATGACTATGCTTTATTGACCAGCCGAAATCTCATCCATGCTTCAGATTCCCATGAGACTGCTGAACGAGAGATCGCACTGTGGTTCAAACCTGAAGAGATTTGCGAATGGAGCGATCAGCATCATAAATGGATATTTGGTAAAAACTAAAACTTGACGCTGGTTTTATCCTGTGTTAAACTGTTTTCCACATCACGGGGGCGTGGTGTAGTGGCTTAACATGCGGCCCTGTCAAGGCCGAGACCGCGGGTTCGAATCCCGTCGCTCCCGCTAAAAACACCCCTTCTAGATATGGCAGAAGGGGTGAAATGTTTAAATCAACTTCAAGATAGATGATTTCAGAAACATTCGAAGAAAACTTTTAGTTTTTGACCATACACTACTCGTCACAGAAATTAGTAAAAATCTCAACCTTGGTTATGCGAATTGAGTACATTTCATTGAAGACCAGAACTTTAAGTGACAGTGGGTATCACTGTTCATCTAAACTTAGCTTGTCAGCAGCGTTGTCGTTTTGGTTTTCTTAATCAATGATTAAGAAAGACATAACATAAAAAAGCATAGCTTGAAATTTTTCCATAGCAACACTGTCAGTAGCTGGCAACTTGATCGTGCCCCAGATTGCATAGTTCACGCCATCATGTTCAAATAAAAGTACGTATTCATGATACCTGTCTGGTTCGACAATATTGGTCCAAAGTACGCCAGGCTCTCCTGTGATTCTAACCTTCCGCTCTTTTCCAGCAGGAGTCTGCAAGACAAAATCCCCAAGAGCTCGAAAATCAAATCTCACAAGTTCAATGCTATCTGTATTTTCCATAATAGGATAATCATTGGTCACAACCAAGCCATTCTCTCCAGATTCGGGATTTATTGCCCATGTGGTTGGCACAGGAACTGCGTATCGCCGCCAACCCAAGCGACCTGCTATGATGACTTCACTATATACTGCCCAGTCAATATCTTTGAGAAGATTGTAGTCAATTAAACTTTCCCAACTGACAAAATCGGATTCTTCCATTGAGGGAGAAACTGTAACAATTCCCAGGGTAGATGAAAGTGTTGGACTGATTCCTGGAGTGGCAGTTGCCGTCAGCATCCCTACCACGGGCAGCAGCCTGGTGGGTTCAGCCTGTTGTGTTTGTTCAACTGCTGTGGCTGTTGCAAGAGATGGTTTGAGTATTTGCGAATCTATCTGGATTCCTCCACAACCTGCCAATAGCAAGAGCGCGGGGATCCAGATAGCAGATATTCGGAAAACATAATTTACCATTCTTCTAACTTTTCCCGCTTTGCCTGCCAGATTACCCATTTCAGCTCACCTTCATTGGCAACACCACACGAGCCACAGTCCCCTGTCCCAGCCGGCTGTTGATCTCAATGCGACCATGGTGTAGTTCTACGATACGTTTAACCATAGCCAACCCCAACCCACTTCCCGGTTGATCTTGAGCATTTTTCGCCCGATATAATTCGGTACCAATGTATTGTAAATCCTCGGGGGGAATGCCTCTGCCGCTATCGGCAACTTCAACTAAAATGCGGTGATTATCTTCAGTAGCACGAACTTCAATCTGACCGGATGATTCACTGAATTTAAGAGCATTTTCGATTAAATTGCGAAAGGCGATTACTAACAAATCTCGATCTCCTCGAATGGGTGCCAGTGGCCATGGGACTTCTTGAACAGTTAATTGGACGGAGGATTGGTCTCTTCCAGGCAAGCTTCTGGATTGAGTAACTGCCTCTTCCAGGATATCAGCTAGACTGTTGTCTTCAATGTCCATGCTTGCCTCGTCAAGATCAGCGAGTCGCCTCATATCCTCTACGAGCGTCTGTAATCTCTGGGCTTGATAGCCAATGCGATTAAGTGTCTCGGTCTCATCCGGGTCGTTGACTTGACGATCCTGTAAATTGGTTATTCCCAGACGTATTGTCGTTAACGGATTTTTCATTTCGTGGTCTAAGCGATACATGAAACGTTGTCTCTCCAGAGACTGTATTTCCCTCTCATGTGCTATTTTTCGATCTTGGTCTGACTTCTTTTTTGATTGAGTAAGAATTATGATCACAAAACATAACGAGAGGATACAACTAATCAGAAGACAGAGCGCTATCAGGTCAACGTGAAAATGGCCAAGCACGACATAGTTTTCGAACAAGTTAGATTTGATCAAGAATACGAATAGAATGCCCAGAAAGAGTGGGAGAAGTGCCAATATCAGACGATGCGAAACCGATTTGCTCATTTTTGACCTGAAACTCCCTTAAGGTATCGGTAGCCTGATCCTATCACAGTCTCAATAAATTGAGGTTTTTCAGGATCATCCTCCAGGGATTTTCGTATCTCATTTATTCTGGTATCGACTGCTCGTGTTCCAATGGGTGAGCTCCATCCCCAGACTTGATCCAGTAACCGTTCCCGGGTAATAATTTCCTGATTGTTGAGCATAAGATATTCCAAAACCCCGAATGCTCTGGCTGAAAGCATCAAATCCCTTCCATCCCAAAATGCACGACGTGTCTGGCGGTCAAGAAGTAATTTTTCAGAGCAAATAAGGCGAAAACTATTGAGAGGTAAGTTCTCGTGCTGGCTGCGCCGGAGAACTGCCTGAATCCTTGCAACGAGTTCAAGCGGTTCAAAAGGTTTGTTGAGGTAGTCATCTGCCCCTTCCTGCAAACTAAGTGCCCGTTCAGTCGGCGTACCTATCTGGGTCAGCAGAATGACCGGGGTCCAATTACCTTGTTGGCGAAGCTGTCGCAAAACCTCCCTACCATCCATATGAGGCATCAGTACATCTAAAACAATGAGATCAGGGTGATTTATATCGATCGCTTTCAATGCCTGCTCTCCATCCAATACTGTCAACACTGCAAACCCCGCCCGTTCAAGCAATGGGTTTAGTTCTGCCAACAAATCAGGCTCATCGTCTGCGATCAGTAACTGGGTTTTTGCCATAACAGGTTCAATTCATGCCAATGTTGTGATGGATGATTTTTCCTTATTTTATCAGATAGGTAAAATCCCGAAAGACTATGGGTGTTACCAAACCGTAACACTGCACCGTCTTACTGTTACTGATCCGTAAAACACAGGGCAGTTCCTTTAAGCTATAGTTGTTGAAAATAAGTTTTGGAGGAAAAAATGAACTATCAGATAAAAATGAAATTGTGCAGCATCGCTATCTTAATCTTGACGCTGGCGGCTTGTTCATCCTCACCCACCGCAACGGAACAGATACTGACTCTTCCTACAATGAATCCATCTGAGCAAACGGATTCCGGCGGGGAGCAGTCGAGCGAGGGACAGAGGATTGGAGGGTATGGTATAGGTCCTATTGATTTTGATCCCCTTGAGGATGATACCCTAACGTATGACGGCGAACCTATCCAGCTCTCTTACTATCTCGAAGGAACCGGATCTGATACTGAAGTTGGTCTGATGCTTTTTCTGGATGGGGTTCCACAGCCGCATCAAGTTATAGAAAGCAGTCAGCAAGATGGCAGAATAGACGCTGATCAGGAAGTGTTATTAAGCAAACACCGTGTCAGCAGTGATGGCAGGATTGAGTTTACTGTGTCATTCACTCCGGTAACCGGCTCAGCTGGAGATGATCTTGGTCTGTTCGGAGTTTTTCTGTGGGAACCCTCTTTTGTTCCAGAAACAGAAGACAAGGGTTTCGGCATCTATCAAGATGCATCATTTTATATACCGCTGACCGTAATCATGGAAACCGATGCGCCTCAGTATACGGAAAATTATGCTCCCGCCATTGAGACGGAACCTATTCCTCAATCAGCGAAAGAAATTAGTCAAAATAAAGACCTGGACGCATCGGGAAGAGTCCGTCAAGCTGATTTTAATTTATACACTGGTGAATTTAATTGGTCAAATGTTAATTTATTTGCGGAAAACGGAAAAATTGATCTGGAATTGAGCGGTTACGGCGGTACTGAGACCGATTACCGTGTTACCATTTTTGTGAATCATGAACCGGTCAGCATTGCAGGACAGCAGAGTTTTCTGATGGGAATTCACAATGACAAAATGTCAAAGTATAAGTTCACTTTAGACATCCATGACTACGATCGGCTGAATACAATTTATGCCATGATTATTCCTGTCGGAGAAAGTTATAAAGACAGTGAAATCTATGGTCATAAAACAAAGTCTGTCTTGTTAGTCAACGACGAGGCTGCAGTGATTGCACTAACTGCAAACTCAGATTTGTCGAACAATAACGCGGCTACAGCTATTGCGCCGGCTGCAGATAAGGATTTGACGAATTTGCTGATTGAGAATGACCTATTCTCCCAATACAGCACGCCAGGAATTCATCTAACGGATGATCATAATCTCCTGATATGGTTTGATTCTGCTGCGCTGTTTGATTTGAATTCAGAAACGCTGCTTTATAAAACGGAAATCTCTACTGATCCTTATCTTGCTCAGAAAGTTGACTTTGCTGAAAACATTGTGGGTTTATTTGAACAAGACCTGAAATGTATGACGGAACATGCTATGGACTGTCCTCTCATATTGGATAGATATGATGCAAGCCTTAATTTAATCAATACGGTTGATGTGGGACAGATATTTGATATACCATATCATGTGCTTGACCCGCATATTTGCGCATTATCAAAAAGTGGAGAAAAAGTTGCTTGTGCCAATATTGTAACCAATCAAGTTTTGCTTTATGATCTGCAGACGAAGGAGCAACAGGTCGTTTTTGATTTTTCGAAGAGCGGACTAGCGACTTTTGGGTATATCGATTCACTAGAGTTTGCCGGAAATGATGAATACCTAGCTTTTACCGCCACTGAAAGTTCCGGATCTGGTTTCGGGATCATAGATCTGGATAACCATAACAACAAGGTGATTGATTATACGAAATGGGACGCAATCGGTGAGGACATTCAAACCACTGATCATGCAGTCTTTTTCCATGAGGAGTTCAAAGGTCCATGGTATCCGAGCTCAGGGAAAATATTTAAGATAAATCTAGATACATTGGAAAAACAGGAGATTCAGCTAGCCGATGATGAAGAAAGCCATTACGTTACTGTTTCTAAGAACGGTAAATATATAGTAACGGTCAGAGATACAGCCGAAGCAGGCGCAGACTATACTGCAGGTTCTATCAAGATATATGATGGGCAGACAATGGAACTGATCCGCCAGATAAATTTGGAACGCGGTTTTCCTCGGCTGGTCATTGATGAAACGAATCGTTCTTTGATTGCCTACTATTATGACGGAAACATGATGAAACTGGTCAGGTATGCTTTTTGAAATTCATCGATGCAGGACAGATTAACTATGAGACTGCCCTTTTGGGACAGTCTCATAGTATAAAAATGGATAAGTTTAATAAAATAGGGAGCTAAAAAGACAAGCTTTTAAGCCATCCATCCAAAAACAAGATCTGCTCTTGCTACTGAACCTGGAAAAAATAATCGAAAGGATCACGTGGTGAAGAACCGATATTCTTACTTCATCCCCCACACCGTGACCACACCATCCGTCCCACCCGAAGCCAAGAAATTACCATACGGAGAAAAATCGAGTGCAGTTATCTCGCCAGAATGCCCTTCTAATACCCGCAGCAATGTACCAGTTTCACGTTCCAGCAACTGCACTTGACCGTCTGCCAAGCCCACCGTCACAAGCGAACCATCTGGCGAAACTGCCAGTGCAGTAATCGTTGCCGGCATCGACCAGGTCGGCAATGCTTCCCAGTCTACTGTCTGCCAGCGGTAGATGGATTGATTTTTGCCTGCTACTATCTGCATGCAGTCCGCTGGAACAGCCAGGTAACTTTCATACCCATCGTCCATCGTCGTCAAGGTCTGCACAACATTTTCCCCTGTCTCATCCAGCACCCACACGGATCCATCCATAGGCGCAGCGAAGAGGTAACAGGTCCAGGATAGAGCGCTTACCCACCCGCCAGACATGCTAACCTCCCGCCCACTGCTTTCATTTACATCCGGCAGCACAAAAATGCGCGCTTCATTCATCGAACTGGCTGCCATTTGCCCCCAACCATCCTGCTGGATGGCTTGCACTTGAGCAGGCAGTCCCTCGAATGTGCGCAGCAGCGCCCCATCATCTGGATCAACCATCTGCACGGTCCCATCCCACGAGCCGACAGCAATCCCATAAGGGTCGCTGGTATATTCCAAACTGATGGCTGAATAAGCATCACTCATGAACTGGCGCGTGCCCTGGGGAATGCCCCAATTCACCAAAAGGGAGTGATCGGTGTTTATTCCATACAGCACCGCTAAACGAGCGCCCTCGCTCAGGGTCTTATCTGGCGCAAATGATAGACCTGCAATGGCTGGAAACTGATCATCGACACTTCCGATCAATTCGCCCGTCGATATAGAATATAGTCCTATGGCACCATTTCCAGCCAGTACGACAGCAGTCCCATTGGGGTGAAATACTCCTGCGGAAACACCTTCAATGGGCAATTCGAGAAGTAGAGAAAGGTCGGATACGCGCCACAGGCGCGCCGGGGACGAGTCGTTCGACCACGTGAGCAACAGCTTGCCATCCGGAGAAAGATCCACCCCGGAGACAGCCCCGATATCTTCCGGAAGATGCCCAATTTCGCTGCCATCCGCAACCGACAAAATTCGCACCACACCCATATCCGCAACAGCCAAGAATTGTCCATCCGCTGAAAACGTTGCTGAACTGGTGACTGCCTGAAAGGTATGCAGCAGTTCGCCTTCCGGAACAGACCATACCTTAAGCCCGCTCATTGCCTGACTGACCATGCTATGCTCATCCGGCGAAAAGACCATACTCATGCCCTGCATATCCCAACGGTTGAGAAGCATGCCATCATTCATGCGATAGAACATAACCTGGTGTGAATATACCTCTTCTCCGATGGGGCGTAATTCTATTGCCAGGGTCTCTCCATCGGAGAGAAAGTTGGCTGATATGACACGTCCATCCTGTTCATTAATCTCAACGGTCTGTAATAGGGAGCCATTTTCAAGAGTATAAATCTGCAGCTTGCCATCCTCCCAAACCGCCAAGAGTTGACCATCGGGAGAGAGCACGCCTTCTCTGCCTACAAGAATTTCCTGGTATGGATGGCTGGTTTGCATGATGGTCATATTTACAAACTCAATCCCTCGCTCGCCGTATGCTACCAATCGGTCGTCTGTCAGGAATACCAAGCGATTGACATTCCCCGCTCCCAGCGTGGAAATCGTTGTAAGGCGATCCACATAGTCTGCTGAAATGGCAGGAACTGCCGGTTCGCCCGGCAGAGGCAGTGGGTCACCGGTTTCAATATAAATGGCTGGCGTGAGGGATGGATCTTCCCAACGCAGCGCAAGATGGGCTTGGGCGGCATCTACATCAAAAGCATGTGCGGAAATCTTTTCCTGCACTGCCGGAGGAAACAAACGTCTCACACTCACTCCATAAGCATTACCATCTTGGGGTAAGTCAACAGTCTCAACCGACTGATCCTCGCGAAGGTGCAGTACAGCAGGGACGCTTGCTGCGCTGGCATGCGGCATAGCTCCTGACTGGCAAAATGCCCAGACGTATACCTCTTGCTCCAGCCAGCCCCATACCTCCCACTCACATTTTCCATCCGGTGTTCGTAAAATCGCTGAGGATAGCTGCGTTTCTACGTTTTCCCATCCAGACGCGGGTTCTGCAGTAGAACTAGATACTGGTTGGGTAGCTGTGGAAAGACTGGTCGGATAAGCAGGCGTGGCAGGAACAGCCGTCTCTGTAGCACAACCAGTTAATAAGATGATTAGCACAAACGTCAGAATTGGTCTGTGGAAAAGTTTGTTCTTCATAGAAACCTCTTCTTTCTTGTCTAGCCCCATTATTGTGCAATATGTACCCAACTCAACCAGGAAATGGCTCCCGTTTTTACACTATCACTTAAATTATATTCCTTTCCGGACTCAAGCTGGATCACGCTCAACTTTCTACTCCCATCCCACACAAAGCCCAGATATTGGCTATCCGGCGAAAAGCTTTGAGCATCCAGGTACAAATCGCTGTTTTGCATCAAGGTGGTTGTCTGACGAGTTTCCAGATTGAATAACCGCAAATTCCGTTGAGACTTGATAGCATCCGGCACAAATATTAGATCCACCAGCATTTTTCCGTCAGGCGATAGTTCAAACTGGTGCATGTTAAAAGGTAAACGCAAGAGTGTTTCATTTTGCCTAATAGACACTCCATGCTGACAGAGGTTATATTCATTGTTCGGGGTTTGGTCATCCGAACATGCCGATAAAAATCCACTACCATCTGGCAGCCATTGCGGCGATTCTTCATCGACTTGATCGCTATTTGTAAGATTTTGAATAGCTTCTGGCTGTAACTGTGCGTTGAAATTAATAAAGAAAATGTCACCTGCGCCAGATCCCACCCCATTAATATATCTTCCTTGCATCAACAACTTATAGCCATCCAGTGAAAACTCAAACGGATTAATAGCTAAACCAGCGGGCAATTGAAGGTATTCCGGCTGGCAATTGCCCGTATCCCGGCAAGTAAAGTCGAACCAACCCATCTTATTGGGCGCCTCACCTGGTTTGGGAAAGAATCCAGTAGATGAGAAAACCATCAATCTTCCATCATTGGACCAGGTCGCAAGCAATTCTGTTCCTTTCACCTGATCCGATCCCCGTTGAAAAGCAAACAGCTGTTGTGGCTGTGAATCTGCAAAGCGCAGGCTAAATAGCTGCGGTGAACGATAAAACGAGAATCCATCTTCGGATACTTTTTCACCAACCAGGTAATCCAACCCCAGCCGATCCGGATGGATGTAGAACTGGTAAACCTGTCCCGGCAGCGTCGCAATTAACTCAGGTACAAAATCATCAGAGGAAGGGTGAGCCGCATACAGGCTGGTATCATCCTCTCCAACAACCGTGAAGAGCAAATCTCCTGCTTGAATTGCCCGCCCGCTGTATTGATAGCTATCCAAGGTAATGGGTGTTGGCGTAGGTTGGGGAATAAAATTGCTCCCATCCACAATAACCGGTGTCTCTACGGGTGAATCTACAGCCAAGGATGGAGCGGGAACCACAAATTCAAATGGACCGGGCAGGATAATTTGCGCCCCCAGGATGGGGAAGGTCAGCAGTTCTGTCTTTTTGCCAGAAATGGGACCGATCAACTCGGAAAATACCACCACCTGTCCCTGTGAGTTGAAGCCAGAGCCATACCGGTCATCGATTCCTTCTGGCTTACTCAAATCGAGACCAGCAATTACCAAATCCTGGTTTTCTGATTGCGGTTCACTGAGCAATTTGACGCGCAAACTGGTCACCCCATCGCCTTCCAGGGTTGCTTGCGTGAAACGAATGGTTTGCCCCAGGATATTCAGCTCCTGGTTAATGGATAGCACTTGCCCGGGTTGGGGGTCAGAGCCAAGATCGATGGTCAATTCGAGTGGTTCAACGAAAACAGTGGTCGCCCTAAAGGCTGGAACGCGCAACGTCCAATACTTTGCATCGGTTGAAAGCACTGGAAATGTTAGAGGTTGCAGCAGACGATCCCCTTCAGGTTGAGTAGCTTCAAAGGAACTTTCAGAATACAAAACGCTATTTCCCAGATCATCACTCAATTGGAGCTTTATATCATAATTGAAAGGATTGGTTTCAGCCAATCCCCAAAATAGACTCCCGGGGGTAAACTGATTTCCTAGGCTGACCGCTTCCAGAAGTACATGGGCACCCTGTTCGTCCATTTGGGCGGCTTTCAAACAAACTTGCAGTTCAGAGGCTTGTATGCAAGGTTGAGAAGTCTCAATGGGAGAGGAGGATGTGCCGTTTGCTTGGGTCGTTGGGTACGGGGCGTTGATCTCAGCAGAAGGAATGCCGGCTTGAGCTGCCGGAATCCATTCCAGTGGAATACGCCAACCTTGGGGTAGCGCCAGAGTGATTTGGTTGATATCTGCAGCTAGTGCTGGAAATTCCAGCCGCACTCCCTCTGGGTTGGTGCGGGTCGTTTCCCAATTCCAATACAGCAGGTTAAACCGCTCTCCTGTTGGGGTTTCCAACCAGGCACCATCGGCTGGTTGGGCTTCGTCATCAAACGATAACCACAAGATGGTTTGATCCGGATCGGTCAACCCATACAACACTGTCAGACTGCTCCCTTCCGCCTCCTGAGTGACGGGATTACGCAAGACCCGCGTTGTATCCAATTGAACAAAACCAATTTCTGGTAAATAGCCAAACCCAAATAAGCGACCTAGCGCCGCCAAAACAGGTTGGTGGAAGATGAATGCCGTGACGAGAACCACCAACGCCAATCCAATAACAACCCAAGTCTTGCGCGGGAAAATATGAACAAATGCTTTCTGCACAGGTTTTCCATTACCCACAGATTTCGCAGTCAACTTTTCTGCATGTTCAAGCAAGGAATGACGTAACCCAAGAACAAACCCTTCCTCTGGATCTGCGAGAAGATAGGCAGCCTCAAATTTTGATATCCATATATTCGAAGGAAAATTATTATTCATTTCAAATCTCCATTTCGTTTTCCAGACGAGCTAATAAGCGGTACACCCTCTTCTTGGCAGCTTCCTCTTTGCACCCCAAGATTAAAGCGATTTCGGCAAATTTCAATCGAGCGACAAAACGGAGGCGTATGAGCTCTTGATCATCCTCTGATAATTTATAAACAGCTTTGCGAATCTTTTGAATTTCTTCCAGGTCAAGAATTTCACAGGAAGGGTCATCTTTGGAAGGGAGGTTAATAACAGCCTCTAGGGGTACTTCTTTGTGGTCCTGCCGATAATAATCCACCCATGTATGCCTTGCAATCGTAAACAACCAAGCAGCGAAATGCCCTCTATGTTGATAAGTGGCTAATCCATCTAAGGCACTTAAAAAAACATGAGAAGTCAGGTCTTGAGCTTCGACGGAATTTCCTACGTGGCTAAGAAAGTAATGATAAATTTGGTTAACATAGCGATCATAGATAGCCACAAAAGCTTGGGGAGATTGTTTTGCCTCTGCTACCATTTTTTCTTCAGGCTCATCATTGCTATCTTGGCTATCTTGCTGGTGTCTTCTTTTTTTCTTCATCTAAAAGCCTCTTGAATGTTTATTTCACACTCCTATTAAGTAAAACGGGGAAAACATAGAAACGGGACAAAATAAAACTGAGAAGTGAAAATCAAGAACGCAAGGAAAACACAGAAAACACTTGTTCGTATTTTTGGAATCACCCGAGTGAGAATGCACTTTCTTCACAAACTTGTATATGAAAACGACCTCTATTGTTTTTTCTTCATGGATAGGTATCCAATGTGTTGATGTAGGTTACAAGCTCACCATCTGCGGACATGCCAATCTGAAGAAAAGGCGGCATCATCTCCCAAGACGTACCGCTCCAATCTTTATTTCGAGAATCCCACCGGAAAAAGTAAATATCGCCTTTACTTCCCTCTTCATACAGCAATTCGTTTTTCATTTCGTCAAAACGGAACGATGAAACGGATGCAAATTTCTCTGCTATGGGGCGGACATCATCCATGTTCTTGACATCAACTGCCGGAACATCCACTCTGGACGTTAGTCCCGGATCAATGGTTGCCAGGCAACCAGCATCAATGGCGACCCAATATGTGGCTCCCATTTCATCAGCATACAATGCTGCATTGATCCAAGGAGCATTAGCAAGTCCTTGTATTCCCTGAAAAGTTAGGTGCATATCAGGATTGCCCAAAATCTCTCGTATTAGTGCCATGTGTGCTTCCTGATCGATCTTTGCCATTTGTGGAGCCTGGTGCAGAGTTTCAATGGCACCTGTCATGATTTCGCTTTTAGCATAGGCATCCCCTATTAAGCGCTGGTGGTAGTTACCATCGTCCGGGTCATAGATCATTACCGTGGGACCATCGTTGAGCAATTGGTTAAAAAAGTTCGGATATTGCTCGAGGAGCTCCTGATAATAATCATCATTCTCTGTTTCGGTGGATCGGGTTGGAAAGGGGGTGGGTTGAACATCCGCAATATAAAGCGCCAAGTACTGTTCATTCAGGGTTTGCAATTTTTCATTGAGATCATGATAGAGCGTCACAATTGTTCCATAAGAATCTCCTTTGAAATGGAAAATCTCTTTCCCGGATGAAGGGTCGCTACTGGTTTCCACCTCGCCCTTTTGCATCTCAGTTTGAATAGCTTGATCATATTGTGTGACCAATTGTTGTGCTTCTGTAACAATTTGGTCTCTGGGTGAAATTGTCGGCTGGTCTGCGATTTGGTTTCCACTGGGTTTGATCAGTACTAAAAAAACGATTACAACGATCACCAGGATAGCGATCAAGCCAGTTCTACTCGAAAAGCTCTTCTTCATAAGAAACCTCCATGTTGAGCTAAAGTTTCTTTTATTTTCGGATGATCGCGCCTTCTGTCCAACTGTGGTTTGCCATAGTTTGTGATTTCTTAGTTTTCCTGTGGATTTCCACAGTTGATTATTGGTTAATTTTATGATCGCCTCGCTACGAGAAGAGACATGTAGCTTCGAATATATATTCCCCAAATGGAATTCAACTGTACGGATAGATATACTCAATGCCAAGGCAATTTGTTTGTTGCTTTTCCCTTCTAATAAGAGAGCAATAACTTCTTCTTCTCGCTCACTGAAGATTGCATGCCAGCTCATTTTATTATTGTAACCGGATTCGAGTTTCTTCCACCAAATTCTGCGTTTAAGGTACCATAATCACCTTTTCCAGAATATCCAGAATCTTTTGTGGCGGGTTGCTCACCTTTTCAACGAGGACCGTGCTTTTGGTAGAAATAACTGATTCGCTGCCATCCTCAAGCAACCAGAATGATTGATGTTTCACTTGCTGCCCAGTTTCCAGATCAATCCAGGCGCGTTGCCCGGTGCCAGAAAAAGCTTGTTCTTCACCAGGGTTTTGCACCGCTGAGGCAAAATTATTTTGCATTGTAATGAGCAAACAGGGTCTTCCATCCTCACATTTACTGTTCTCGCGCAGCACCTGTGTACCGTTTTGATCAGCCTTGCTCAAACTTTGGGTTACTATATCTAGCGAGAAGCGATAGCGCAAACCATTATTCAACCCCGAATCACCGGTAGTAAAGTTGATCGAGTAATCACCGACCGTGGCGCTCTGTTGGATAATTTGTCCATCACTATTGTAATCAAGCCATACAATGCGGGTAACATAGCCTTCTCTATCTATTTCGTACCATTGCTCGCTTTTGAGATAAGCCGGCGGATAGGTCTGCCCAGCACGCGGATCACTGGTAGTTTCTTGAACTACATGCACCCAACCCGGTCCTTTTTGGAAAGGCGCATCGTATTTGTCTGCCAGTTGTTTCACTTCCAGCAAGAGCGGATTACCCGTGATAGGGGTCGCGCTGGGTAATGGAAGCATGGTAGGCGCTACCGTTCGCGTTGGTGCAGTCATATCTTGGGGAGGAGCTGCTGGGGGTTGCCAATGAATTTGCCAGGTGCCTTTTGCCTGGTAGTAAACACCCATTAACTGAATTTCAAGTGGTTGTTCGGGCATTCCCGAAAAGGTGAGTCCAGCCGTTATATTTCCGTTATGCACTGGGATTCCACCCGTAGAGCCGGTCACCAGTGGATCAGTGGAATAGAACCTCGCGCCACTTACGGATGGACCTGTCTCAATCTCAAACACCAGACCTGGTTCATCTGTCAGGGTAGCGCTGATAACCTTCAAGTCAAAACTGCCGGCAGAGAGCGCGTGATTCAATTTCCATAGTTGCCCTATTTCAGGATTTTCTCCCGCATCAAAAGTAAAACTGGGGCTATCTTCCGAAAAATCCGTGAACAAAGACAAGGAGTCTGAAGGAGGAAAGGTTGCCAGGGTTAGCACCAATTTTTCTGTACCATCAAACGGAATAGTTTTGTAGATATGCGTATCTTCACTATGCATTGTAGTGGGCGTAATATCCGTTAGTGGATACAAACTACCCTTTTCATCACTCAAGGTTACATTCCAGGGACCTATTACCCATGTGTGCGGTTGGTCATAGTGTAGAGATACCTGGAAAATTGTCTTTTCGCTGTTCACGGCAACATTGTCCAACACCAACTGCACACCCTGATGGCTTTCACTCTTCTGCAGGATACTCGCTTCTGCCGGAACAGGAACAACTTCCCCTTCTTCAACCGGTTCGAGCTCTAAAGATATGGCAAAATCCTGCCCATACAAATCCTCAATCAGAAGTGTTACTTCTTGCGGTTGATTTACCAGTGGAGGGAAGCTATAGCTCAATTCCACTTCATTTTCTATAATTCCAGAACTACCGCTAGTCCGGAACTCCACTGGTTCATGATCCGGTTGCTGAACAAACGCCTTTGAAAAATCCTCCCATTCAGACAAGCCATCGCCTTCAACCGTCAGCTCTACCCAGAATTGGTCTTCGCCACGGCCCGCTTGATCTCCGTGCAGTGTGTTCCCGCCAGCGCTGCTTTCTACTGGTTCAGCCAGTACATATACAATCTCGCCTTCTGACGTGAACCCAAAACCCGGGATGAAACCGGTCAATCGTCCCAGAGCATACACGATTCCCGTTATAGCCGCGAGCGAAAGGATGGCAAAGAAAAATGCCAGAATAGGTTGTGCGCGTAATTTTTGTATCATAGCTCTCCTTTTATCTGCAAATGAGAAACGAAATTTCCGTTTCTGTGAAACCAGTTCACGTTGGCGCTGTCGCAATCGTTCTTCCAGGTGAGCGGCAAAAACAGGTTCTGGCTCTTGTGAGACATAAAATTGACTCATGGCAGATTCCAAATTGGGTTGTAAGAGTTGATTCATTTCATTCACCATCATCTTCCCAATAGTTATGAAGAAACTGAGCTACTGAGTAAGGATACGTCACGGCATAACGATCTGTTCCAAAAGCTGACGCACTTCATCCGGCAGAACATCAACCTTTTCAAGGGATACAAACCGGGTTGTTCCTTTAGTCAATGAAGTTCCATCTTCATACTCCATTTGGCTTTGGACCTGGAGCACTTTTCCATTCACAGGATCTACACAAGCCGAATAAATCACTGCGCGAACTGAAGCCGCTTCTCCATAGAATAGTTGAGGAGGATCATAAGGATGGGTTGCCTGGTACAATTGACAGGAAATTCCATCGACCACACTGCTTTCCTTGCGAAGCATTCCTCCTTCCATCACATAAGAGTTCATTGTGGAGAGGAGGTTCAAATCATAAGATGGCTTTGCTAGATAAATATCTTCGCCGATTGACCCCCGCCCTTCAGGGATGCTAAAGTGGTAAATTCCATTATCGATATCGGCTGACAAGAATTTTCCATCCGGTGTCTTTCGGATATAAACCGTCGTCCGAACATATCCTTTTTCGTCCAGGTGATACCAGGCTTCAACACGTGTATGGAGCGGTTGTTCCGGCAGGTCGCCCGTATCCAGTACGTTAGTAGATTCGGGTAAGTCTATTTCCATCACCTGATGTACCCACCCGGGTCCCCGTGGATTATCTGCTTCAGCATGTTTTAGCAGCGCTTGTAAATCAGAAAGGAGTGGATTATCAGAGGCAATGGTTGGGGTGGCGGCAGGCATGCGGGTGGGAGCTGGAGTAACAGTTAAATCTGCCAGGAAGTTTACTGGCTCGGGCTGCCACGTGATTTCCCATGGACCGTTAACTTTATAGAGGACTTCTGAGACCTGAAAGGTGATCGGTTGGACGGGAAGTACAGGCAGAGTGATGCGGCTGACCAGCATTCCGTTCCCTTTATCATATCCGCTCTCAGTTGAGAAAGAGTCAGCATTTGAAGAGAGACCAACACCAACTACCCCATCAGGCGCTTCGATATCGAATTCAAATGTGATGGATCCATCCAAATCTTTTTTCAATCGAGCCTTCGTGAAAAATAGATCAAATCCACCTACATTAATCTTTTCATCCAGCAGCCATTCCTGACCTGGTTTTGCATCTTTTCCTGGATCAAATGGCAGATTGGTCGGTCCCATAGCTGTCATGGTGATCCAGTCGAGTTGGAAAGTCAATAGCTCGCTTGTATTTAAAGGTACGGTCACCAAGGAGCTTAAGGTGGAAAAATTAGGATTGTCGCTGGAATAATTTCCGGGTTCCAGTCCACCTGAGAGGATGTAGTATCTGCCCTGGTCATCTTGCAACGTGATGGGCGCAGTGTGATGAACGATATTGTTTTGCCCTTCCCATTCTAGCCCGAATTGGAAAGCGGTTTGCGCAGGACCCTGACTGGCTTTGAGTAGTCGCAAGGTGATACCTTCGATCGATTGGCTATGAAGATCTGGTTCTTGTAACTCGCTGGGAGCACTAGATTCAGAGGATGAAACGGGCGTCAGGTGGATGGGAATCTGCCAATCCTCGGGTAGTTCGCCAGGAGACGCGTTTTGGAGCCGGTGAATCTCTAATGTAAAATCATAGAGCCCTTCCGGCAAGGGTGAAAATATGATCCGGCATGCTACCCATGATGTCACCGAGTCGCCCGCACCTTCGCAATTTCCTCCACCCATGAAATTTAAATATGTACCATCTGGGAGGCGCACCTGCTCAGGGATCGGCTCTTCAATCTGCTCACCAGATACTGCTTGAGATCGTTCTGGGCTAAAAATATCTGGGGGTAATCCAGTAATTTTATAGGCAATCACAAGCCGGTTCACTTCTGCTACTGCTTGTTCTACGGTGATCGTAATCCCGTCACGATTCTGGGTTGTAACAGGAACCGGGGTATCGGAAGGATTTACATCATTTGTGGGTTCAACTGTTGGTGTATGCATAATCTGACGCTTGGCAACAACCGGAGTTTCTAGGACAGATTGAACATCTTTTACAAATCCGATCTCAGGTACAAAGCCAACCGAGCGGGTGACTGCATAGACAATACCGGTCAGAAAAAGTAAAGTCAATATAACTGTGGTCATCGTCATAATCGGTCTTGTCCGCATTCTCTGCACCAATGACCGCTTCATATCTAAAAAAGAATGATGGGATTTCTGACTTGACGGCACCAATTCGCTATGGCGCTGGCACAATTGTGCTTTCAGATGGGCAGCAAAAGCAGGTTCAGGTTCCTCCATAGCATAGAATTGCCTCATCGCAACCTCCAAGTTGGACGGTAAGTTTTTTTTCATTTCAGTTACCATCATCATCTGCCCAATGGTCACGAAGAAAATCGAGGGTTCGATATACAGCCATCTTGACAGCAGCCTCGCTGCGCCCTTCCAGTATTCCTATTTCTGCAAAACTCAAGCTCGCCGAGAAGCGCAATCGTAATAATTCCTGCTGCTGCTCGTCAAGTTGTGCCAACAGATGAGCAAGTCGCTGTACATCTTCGCCCTTTTCGATGGCAGTCAGCAGCTCCGGTTCTGGAGATGGCGGATCCTCAAGTGGTTCGGAGGGATGTTGCCGATAGAAATCCACCAAACGGCGTCGGGCGATGGTGAAGAGCCAGGCAGCAAAGCACCCTCCTTTTTTATAACGATGCGCAATCAAACCATCGAGAGCCTCCATAAAAACCTGGGATGTGAGATCTTCTGCATCGTGAATGTTGTTTAACCTGCGCAGCAAGTAGCGATAGAGCGGTGTGAGATAATGCCGATAGAGTGCAGCAAAGGCATCAGGGTCATGTCGGGCTTTCTCCACCAAGGTATCTTCGTCTTGAATGTTTTCTTCGTTTCTCACCAGAGATTCGTTTCCCTTTAACAATTTATATGGCAGATGATCAATTGCTTATCCTTATATATATATATATATCGTGAATACGTCAAAAAAGTAACAAAAAACGGTTGTAATCAAAACAAATTCTATGGAAATTACATCTGCTATTTACGGATTTACCCAAGTTTGGATCGTTCCATCCAGATTAATCAGAGGAATCACCTGACAGGTTTCAAGATTCAACAATCCTGTGGTGGATGTTGGGATATAGAGATCGGTATTTAACACATCAAAAACCAGCCATTTTCCATCTGGACTCCAACTCACATTGCCAACCATCCAATAATCCAATTGAACAGCCAAATTCTTTTCGGTTCCATCAGGATGAGATAAATATATGCCACCTGCCATGCGCCCGGGAACCCGATCAAGATAGGCAATCCACTGACCATCTGGTGAAAAAGCTGGTGATGGTGCATCGAAATCAACAGAGAATAAATCCGTGATATCTCCGGTTGCGATATTTATCAGGCGTACTTTCGTGGCTCCTCTTTCATCCTTTGCCCCATATAGAATTTGGCTGCTATCAGGTGACCAGCCAGCCAGTTGAGCTGACTCAGCAGCAAGGGTTAGCGGCATCACATCCGTGCCATCGGCATTCATTATAAAAATCTGCG
>DMDF01000121.1 GCA_003446605.1 Anaerolineaceae bacterium | reverse complement strand
AGTGTACATTGAAACAGAGAAACAGTTTTTGGGATAGTTAATAAGGTCATGAAATATCTTGAAGATGATATGCTATGTTAGAATTCATTGATTTTAATGACGGAGTGTAGAATGAAAAAGATCGCAGTATTGACAAGTGGCGGAGATGCACCGGGAATGAATGCAGCAATTCGTGCTGTTGTACGGACGGGAGTTCAAAACGGATTGGAAGTGTACGGTGTCCCTCTCGGGTATCAGGGTTTGATTGATGGTAAGTTCATTCCATTAGGTCCTCGCGATGTGGGTGGCATCATCCAAAAAGGAGGCACTTTTCTGGGATCTGCACGTTGTGAAGAATTCAAAACTGAAGCCGGTAGAAAAACTGCTCTACGCGCGTTGAATGGTAATGGGATTGAAGGATTGGTTGTGATCGGCGGTAACGGTTCACAGACAGGCTCTTATCTTCTTTCAGAAATGGGTTTTCCTGTGGTAGGGGTCGCTTCAACGATCGATAATGATCTGGTAGGTTCCGATATTACCATAGGTGTGGATACTGCGTTGAACATCGCGTTGGAAGCGATTGATCGACTGAAAGTTACCGGGTCATCCCACCAACGTGCTTTTTTGATTGAAGTAATGGGTAGGAAGTGCGGCTATCTTGCTCTGATGGCGGCTATAGCTGGGGGTGCTGAGACGGTCACGTTGCCTGAGATAGATGTTGAACCGGAAGAGATTGTTAAAGTCCTTTCGGAAGCGTACGAAAGGGGTAAATCTCATGCTATTGTAGTGGTCGCAGAAGGAGCCAAATATAATGCGACAAAATTAGCTGAATATTTTACAAAGCATCATGAAGAAATAGGATTCGCTCTGCGGGTGACCATTTTAGGGCATGTGCAGCGGGGAGGTTCCCCCAGCGCGCAAGATAGGATCCTTGCCAGCCGTTTGGGGGCAGGCGCGGTGACTAGTCTGTTGAAAGGGGAATACGGGGTTTTGGTTGGCTGGGTCAATAATGCCTTGAAAACAACACCCCTAAAGGATGTGGTTGGGAAAAAGAAACAACTGGATATGGAACTTTTCGAACTGGCACGAGTGCTGGATTAGATGCAACGCCCCTGCTAAAAACAGGGGCTTTTTTTTATTGTTTATTTGCTTTTAGATAAGCCTGGATAAAGCTGTCAATATCCCCATCCAAAACTGCCTGGGTGTTGCCTTCTTCATGTTCGGTGCGATGATCTTTCACCATCTGATAGGGATGAAGAACGTAGGAACGAATTTGGCTGCCCCACTCAATTTTTTGAAACTCACCCTTCAGCTTTGCGATCTGTTTTTCTTGCTCTTCTAATTTCATTTCATACAGACGCCCCCGCAGCACTTTCATTGCATTTTCTTTATTCTGCAATTGCGACCGTTCATTCTGGCAGGTGACCACGATTCCGGTCGGTTTGTGCTTGATCCGTATGGCTGTGGCGTTTTTCTGCACGTTCTGACCGCCCGCTCCAGCGGATTTGTACACGTCAATTTCCAGATCATCTGGATTGATGATCACATCTGGATCTTCTGCGGTAACCTCAGGCAGCACCTCCACCTGAACAAAAGAGGTATGCCTGCGGTGGGCTGCATCAAAAGGTGAAAGACGTACCAGGCGATGGACCCCTTTTTCAGCGCGTAAATAGCCATAGGCATATTTCCCTGAGATGGAGATGGTTATGCTTTTAATACCGGCTTCTTCTCCTTCGGATAAATGGATGATTTCTGTTTTGAACCCCGACCGCTCAGCCCAGCGCAGGTACATGCGCTCCAGCATTTCTGCCCAATCTTGAGCATCAGTTCCACCCGCGCCGGCATTAATGGAAAGGATTGCATTGCCTTTATCGTAAGGTCCAGAAAGAAGCGTATCGAATTCCAGCACATCAATTTTTTGCTCGATATCTAGAATCTCGTTCTCCAGTTCAGAACGGAATGATTCGTCTTCCATGGCAGCCAGATCATGTAGTGATTGGGTTTGCTGGAAAAGAGTTTCCCACATCTCGATCTCATCATGGAGATCAGAGATCGTTTTCATGATCTGACGAGCGTTGTTCGGATTATCCCAAAAATTGCTGGCTTCGGATTGTTTGGTAAGTTTACTTAACTCAGATTTTTTGTGATCCCAGTCAAAGATGCTCCTTGAGCGAGAGCAGTTTAGCCTGACATTCATTAATACGTTCGATTAGATCTTGCACGTTAATCTCCTAAAACTTTTGATTGCTAATGAAACCTAATTATATGCGGAAAACACACTAATGAGATTTCCCTGCCAGCTGACCGCAACCAGCCTGAATTTGTGTCCCCTTGCTGAACCGGATTGTGGCTGGAATATGATGATCGTTCAATACCTGCTGGAATTTTTCAATTCTTTCTAAAGGAGGAGGGTTCCCGTTGAAATGTGCGGTAGGGTTCAAGGGGATGAGATTGACATGGCATAGCAGTCCGTGAAGAATGCTGCCTAGCTGGAGTGCATCTGAAACGGCATCATTCTGATCAGCGATCAGAACATACTCAAATGTGACACGGCGATTTGTCAGAGCGATATATTGTTTGACCGCTTCCAGTAGCATGGCAATATTGTATTTTTTATTTATGGGAATCAATTTATCTCGCTGTTGATCATTGGCAGCATGCAAGCTAACTGCCAGGTTTAACTGTGGAAAATCATATGCAAATTGGAGGATCTGCTCGGGGATGCCAATTGTTGAAAGGGTTATATGGCGCGAGCCGATATTAAGACCATCGTGATCATTTAATATTTCTATCGCTTTTTTAACTTCTGCATAATTTAACAAAGGCTCCCCCATCCCCATGATCACAATATTCGTGATGGGATGCTTTTCTTGGTTCGAAGCGCGGGCAAAATGGAGAACTTGCGCAAGCATCTCTCCACAAGAAATATTATGAAGCAGACCTAATTTCCCAGTAGCGCAGAATTTACAACCAATTGAACATCCTGATTGGCTTGAAACGCAGATAGAAATCCTTTCCTCATATTCCATTAATACAGTCTCAATTGGGTTGCCATCAGGGAGGCTAAAGAGTACTTTTTCTGTCGAGCCATCACTCGAATGAATATGATCTGCTAAACTCAAATTGGAAATGGTGAAATGCTCCTGTAAATATCCCCGTAACTCCAGCGGGAGATTGGTGAATTGTAGCCAGGAATCGTACATCTCCACATATAAACCATGCCAGATCTGTTTCCAACGATAGGCTGGTTGTCTAATTGATTGCAGGTATGTGATTAATTGTTCTTTATTCAAATCCAGAATTGATTCCACAGAAATTCCTATCCATCTGTATCATCAAATAAATTGATGATGTTATCGAGTACCAGATCGGGGCTGGGTTTCCATGTTTTAAGGTCTTCGCGGGATGCTACACCTGTTAGAACCAGAGCGGTTTTACAGCCTGCCCGAAAACCGCCGAGAATATCCGTTTCCAATCTATCCCCAACAACCAGCGCTTCGCATGCCTTGATGCCTAAACGCTGCAAGCCCGCTTCGAACACAAAAGGCTGCGGTTTACCGGCAATTTTCGCCCTGACACCGGAGGCTGTTTCTAAGGTTGCCAGGAATGTACCGGCACCTGGTAGAAATCCTTGCGGGGTTGGGTAAGTAGCGTCCGGGTTTGTGAAATAAAAAGGGATGCCAGCTTGGATGAATAAAGATGCCTTCGCGATGCGTTCATAAGATACATCCATGTCCAAACCTCCCACCACCGCAATGGGGTTTTCATCCGTAGATGTGAAGTTGTATTCTAATAATGTGGCTTCTAAAGCCTTTGATCCCATAATATGCACCGCACCTCCGTTGGGGAAATCCTTGGCGAGAAGATAACCGGTGGCAATGGAGGAAGTGAGGATTTGCCACTCTTCAACGGTGACACCAAAAGTATGAAATTTTTCGATATACTGATTCACCGTGCGAAGTGCATTGTTCGTTGCAAATAAATACTGAATATGATGTTCCGTGAAGCTTTGAAACAAAAGTTTCAGATCACACAGTGGCTGGTTGCTTTTCCACAGTACCCCGTCCATATCCAGAATGACAGCTTTGGTCTCATTAAGTATTGTATTCATTGTCTTCTCCAATAAAAAAGCCGAATATGCAGATGCGTATTCGGCATTATTGTACATCATCAGATACTAAATCACTTTTGTGGTGGTGGTATGAGTACCTTATCTACCAATCCATATTCAACTGCTTGTTCGGCGCTTAGATAGAGATCACGCTCTGTGTCTTTCTCAATCACTTCGATGGTCTGGCTGGTGCATGAAGCCAGAATCTCGTTGAGACGTGATTTCAAACGGAGGATCTCTCTTGCCTGGATTTCGATATCGGAGGCTTGCCCCTCAGCACCACCCAGGGGTTGATGCATGTGGATGGTGGCGTGTGGCAAGGCGTACCGTTTTCCCTTGGTGCCTGCTGCTAATAAAACTGTCCCAAAGGAGGCAGTGACTCCTACCGCGACCGTGCTGATCGGGTTCGGGATCATGTTCATGGTGTCGTAGATAGCCAATCCAGAATAGATTTGTCCACCGGGGGAGTTAATATACATGTGGATTTCTTTTTCGGAATCTTCACGGTTCAGGTAGAGCAGTTGTGCAACTACCACGTTCGCGATCTGGTCATTGATTTGGGTACCTACAAAAACAATTCTTTCGCGTAGTAATAATGAATAGATATCGTAGGAACGTTCGCCACGGCTTGAAGACTCAATAACCATCGGAATGACGGCTGAAAAATCAGGATTGTTCATTTTTTTCTTTAACCTCTTCTTTCTGTAAAACCTTTTTGCTCTCACTGACAGGTTTCTTTTCTTTTTTCACAGGTGCTTCAGTTTTTTCCTGAACAGACTCTTTTTCCGGTTTTGCTTCTTCAGATAGTTTTTCATCATTGGCGATCTGTCTGATGCGAGTGAGCACCTGACGGTTCATCAAACGGGAAGCTGCCTGCATCAGAACGGAATTAGCCAGTTTCTTCGGTGAGAGTTCACGTTTGATCTTGTTAAAATCATCGCGAGTCTGATACTCATACATGGTTTGTCGATATACTTGCTCTAGATCATCCTGCTGTAATTCGATTTTTTCTTCTTCAGTGATCTGTTCCAGTACCAAGGAATGCTCAAGCTGTCGTTTGGCAACTGGTTTGATTTCCTTTTCAAGGAAATCCTCTTTTTCCATTTTATTCAATTTTAAGAAGAGATCCAAATCCATATTCTGGTGAGCCAGGTTGTGTTCAAAATCATGAACAACGTGTTCGATCTCATCTTCCAGCAATACAGGGGGATAGGCAATCGTAGATTGGCTGATGATTTCATCAATCAGTTCGTTGTAATATTTCTCTTCATACTCGCCATTTTTGGTATAAGCTAGTTGATTTTTAATGGAAGTTTTTAGCATCTCGAGAGAATCAAGACCGCTGACATCTTTGGCAAATTCATCGCTAACC
This sequence comes from Anaerolineaceae bacterium, assembly GCA_003446605.1. GTDB lineage: Bacteria > Chloroflexota > Anaerolineae > Anaerolineales > Anaerolineaceae > UBA4781. The sequence continues at coordinate 14,812 of DMDF01000121.1, read as the reverse complement.
TCAGGAAGGGTAAGTTCTTTTACGGAATTGACGACGATCTCGAATTTAACCTCTTTGCCTTGCAGTTTTTCCAGGGTTGAGTTCTTGGGGAACTTATGGGTTAACTCTTTGGTATCATTTTCATTGAGACCAATCAACTCTTTATCAAACCCATCGTAGGGAAATTCTTCTCGCGATTTTTCTCCGATGATCATCTGATAAGGAGAATCTTTCAAGATTTCTCCATCATCTCCTTTATCTGGATTGGTGAGAGTTGCGGTCAATTTAAAATTGACCAGATCACCTTTCTTCCCTTCACGTTCCACGGTTTGCGCTGTGGCGTAGTTAAGCTGAAGGTTATGAAGGACCTCATCAACCTCTTGATCGGTGATCTCAGGCAGCTCGAACTTTTTGCGAATTTCCTTGTAATTACCCAATTTTACTTCAGGCTCCAAAGGAACGATGAAAATCAGCTTGGGTGGATTGAGGGTTTCCACCTTTTCAAGTTTTCCTGCTGCGGCGGGTTTGATCTCAGCTTTATCCAGCAGCTGGGGGTATTTATCATGAACCAGTAATTCAAGAGCTTCCTCGTCAACATAATCCTCCCCGTAGATGCGTTTTACAACGTCCAGTGGAGCTTTTCCAGGACGAAAACCCGGTACCTTTGACTTGGATGAGATCTTGCGTGCGGCTGAGTTTTTGTACTGATCAAAAGCATCCTGATCGAATTCTACGGTCAGCCGAACTTGATGATCTTTTAAAGTTTTCTTTTCGAATTTCAAGATATGATTCCTTACTAACCTGAATTTTGCCTGTAGGGAAGGAGGGATTTGAACCCTCACGCCTCGCGGCACGTGATCCTAAGTCACGCCTGTCTGCCAATTCCAGCACTTCCCCAATAGCCAAGAAATTATATGCGATTGCATAGAGTGCGTCAATGCAGAGTATAATTTTTCTTTTATATCGTTAAGAAAAAGGGATTTTATGTCACAGGTCATCAACCGAAATAATTATTCGAGTCAACGAGCATCTTATTTACGATTCATTTCGACTGCTCTGGATCGTTTTGACGAAAAGAACATCTCAGTTGAAGAAAAAAGAGATATTACTATATTTATCCTTCTTACCCTCACGGAAATACAGAAAACTATCCAGCAGACCATTCAACCATGGGAAAAACGAGGGTACTGGGTTAAAGCTGACCAGTTTCGAGCGGGATGGAAATGGGTGGATTTGATCTGTAACAGTTTGAAAGTGAAAATTAATCAGCAAAAATGGAAGTCAATGGACAGTGAAATGGATGCACTGCGTGAGATGTGTGTTGATTCACCGCCATACCAACGGTTGCAGGTGAAGGAACCCTGGAAAGGCTCTTGGCAAAAGTGGCAGAAGATGCAAAAAGAGGCTGGTTGATATACCAGCCTCCTTCGTTGTAAATATGTTTATTTCTTTTTAAGGATGACGCGTGCATCCACTACTTTTAGCCCTTCACCTTTTTCATAGACGAGCACTGGATTAGCGTCTGATTCACTGACCTCATCTGCAAGGTCTAGCATCATGAAGGCGTATTTGCAGATGGCATCCGCTAGTGCATCTACGTCTCTGGGTAATTCTCCACGCACACCCTGCAGGATGGGCGCTCCTTTGATCTCGGAGATCATTTCCAATGCCTGTTTTTTGGAGAAGGGGGCGACACGGAAGGTTACATCTTTCAACACCTCGACGAAAATACCTCCCAGACCGAACATAACGGTTGGCCCAAAAGTGGCATCATTGACGGAACCCAGAATGACCTCAGTTCCCATAGGAGCCATCTCCTGAACGAGAATACCATGGATATCAGCATCTGCTTTGTAATTCTTGGCATTCTGCAAAATCAGTTGATAGGCACTGCGCACACCTTCTTCATCTTTGATGTTGACTTTAACACCGCCAGCATCAGATTTATGAAGGATTTGTGGTGAGACAATCTTCATGACCACCGGGAATCCGATCTCTTTTGCGAGTTTGACCGCTTCGTCTTCTGATGTAGCAACTTTTGAATGGGTTACGGGTAATTGGTATGCTTCGAAAACCTGTTTCGCTTCGATCTCAGTAAGAGCATCGCGTCCATTGGCACGTGCTTTTTCGATGACTGCTAGAGCTTTTTGTTTGTCGATGCCTTTAGTATCGACAGTTTTGATTTTATTATTTTCTTTGTTTAATGCAAATTCGCGCAAAGCAGCAATAGCATTGATCGCAAGATCGGGTGCGCCATAGGCGGGAATACCACTTTCAACCAGCCAACGCATGGCTTCTTCAGATTTTTCACCGCCAACATACGAAATGGTAACCGGTTTATCGGTAACGCCAGACTCAACAATGGCGTTCTTGATACCTTTTGCGATTTCCAGTGGATCGGTCATGGCTGTTTCGCAGTACAGGACAACCAAACCATCTACCCAGGGGTGTTGGATGGCGTATTTTACCGAGTCCCCATACCATTCAGTGCCTGCCATGCCTGTTAGGTCAACCGGATTCTTAGCAGACCCAAAAACAGGCATGTGTTTCTTTAATTCTGCTTGAACATCTTCAGGAGCAAATTTCAAAGGGATCCCGAATTTTTCCGCTGCATCTGTTGCCAGAACGCCCACGCCCCCACCATTGGTGATGATGAGAAGATTATCTCCTTTCATGGGTGGCTGCAGGGAGAGCGCCAGCGTGCGATCAAATAGGTTGTTGAGATCATCCGCCCAGATAATGCCGGCTTGTTTGAAAGCGGCTTCATAGATTTTGGCTGCACCGGCGAGTGATCCGGTATGAGACGCCGCGGCTGCAGCGCCATGCGCTGAAATGCCTGATTTCAGACCGATGATCGGTTTGGTTGCTTTTTGAGATACTTCGATTACGCGACGACCTTCTTTGAAACCTTCTATATAGAGGGAAATACACTTGGTTTTATCGTCCTGGTCGAGCCATTCGATGGTATCTGCAAAGCTGACATCCGACATGTTTCCGATCGAGATCAGTTTATCAAAACCCACACCACGCATAAAAGTGGCGGCGTCAATACCAATCAATAATGCCCCACTTTGCGAAACCAAAGAACTGTTGCCTTTTAATGGAAGGAATGGTGCAAAAGACCCATTGAATTTATCAGAGTTGGAAAGAACACCAACAATATTAGGACCAAGAATTCGCATGCCATAGGAATGAGCGATTTCAACCAGTTCTTCTTCCAATTCTTTTTCGCCCACTTCGCTGAAACCTGATGTGATGACAATTAAACCTTTGACCCCCTTTTCACCGCATTCTTTGATTGAATCAAGGACAAATTTTGCGGGTATGGTGAGAATGGCTGCATCAACCTCTCCCGGGATATCTGAAATGGAAGCGTAACATTTAATGCCGAGAATTTCATCCGCTTTGAGATTAACCGGGTAGATGCTCCCTTCATATTCACTTTCAATCAGATTCTTGACGACGGTATGCCCGATCTTTCCCGGGGTTGAGGATGCACCAATGATCGCAACAGACTTGGGGGTGAGCAAACCGTTCATAACCTTAAGGTCCACAGTAAAACCTCCTGAAAATTTGATAGTTTTTGATAGTTTTCCCGAATAATGCAGGGCACAAGTAACAATTTTACCCCCTTTCGAAAAAATCTGCAGATTATGAATGTTTATTTTTCCCTATTAAAATATCCTTATGACAATGACAACAACACCGATGTTTCACTTTCAATGTGCGAGTATAGAACAGAGCGACATAAAAGCGGATATCCAACGCATACTGGAATCTGCCTTTACCCGTGTGGATCCAATTCACGCTGTGCAAAATGCCATTCGCCGCAGCCAGAATTATGTTTTTATGGAATCAGGGAAATTTATTATTTCTCCAAGACAGAAAATTCATATTTTGGGGCTAGGAAAAGCAGCTCAACCCATGGCAGTTGGTGTAAAACAAACTTTGCAAGGGATGTCTTTCAATGGAGCTGTGATTACCAAGCACAATTCAAAAATCCTGGAAAAAACTCTCCTTCCTGAAATCCAAACCTTCGAGGGAGATCATCCTATTCCTACAGAACGTAGTCGAAATGGGGTCCAATTATCTCTGGCAGTCTTAGGAAAGATGAACCCCACTGATGTTGTCATCTGTTTGATTTCAGGTGGTGGATCTTCTTTAGCGATTCTACCGAGGGAAGGGGTAAGCATTGCAGCGTATCAGGAAGTAACAAGATTGCTGCTGGAATGTGGTGCAAGTATTCAGGAGATCAATGTGATAAGGCAGAAACTTGATCGATTCAAAGGAGGGGGATTGGTGGATCTGCTTTTCCCTGCCAGTGTAATTACACTAATCTTGTCTGATGTGGTAGGCGATCCGCTCGATATCATTGCATCCGGTCCAACCGTTTTACCTCAAAAGAATACCATCACGGTAGAGCTGATTTTAAAGAAATATGGATTGACTGAGAAAATACCCTCTAGTGTACGAAAATGCCTTCTCGAAGAACAATACCCCAAAGAACCACTGAAGGAGTTACGCGGTACAACGAAAAATAGAGTTATAGAAAATATATTGATCGGGAATAATACCATCGCTGCCCAGGCTGCTTGCACTGCAGCAAAAGAACTAGGCTATGATACACGCATTATCAATACAAAACTGCAGGGCGAAGCAAGTGAGATTGGATGGGAATTAGGTTCCTTCCTGAAAAACAAAGTAAAAAAAGAAAAGCAGTGCAATAAAAAGAGATGCTGGATATTTGGGGGAGAGACGACTGTGACAATTCACGGAAATGGGAAAGGAGGTAGAAATCAGGAACTGGCTTTATCTGCTGCTCGCAGCATAGCGGGTATTGAGAATGTGGGTGTTCTGTCTATAGCTACCGATGGAGAAGATGGACCTACCGATGCGGCAGGGGCTTTTGTGACCGGTGATACGGTTCGGAGGGGAAAACAAGCTGGAATGGAAATAGAATCCTATTTAAAAAATAATGACGCTTATCCCTATCTGGAAAAAGTTGGTGGCTTGATTAAAACCGGACCAAGTGGAACAAACGTCAATGATCTCGTGTTTCTTTTTGCTTATTAAACTATTGGTTTGTACAGGTTTTTGATAGCGGGAAGAAGATATTCATCAAATGATCTCTGCATATCATAATCGGGTTTCCATTCCCAATCATGGAGAGCAGCAGAATCATCACAATCCTCAGGCCAGCTATCCACAATACGTTGGCGCTGTGCATCAACATCAAAAGTGATATCTGCATCTGGATATGCTTGTCTAACAATATCATAGATGTCTTTGGCTGAAGGGGAGAAACTGGAAACATTATAGACAGATTGTGTTATTGATTCACGAGGAGCACTCTCAATCAGTAGCAGAGATTTGATGGCATCCGGCATGACCATGAATGGAATGCGAGTGTCGGGTCGTACAAAGCAAGCGTAATGCTCTCCCTTGGCGGCTCCATGCAACATTTCAGGACCGTAATCACTCGTCCCTCCGGTAGGGATGGTTTCTGCTGAGATCAAACCCGGAAAACGAATGCAGCGAAAATCGATAGAGTGCTTACTGCGATCTTTCGCCAATTGGCGATAATATTTCGTATAGTATTTTCCGAGATTCTCACAGTACAGTTTATTACATCCATACATCGTGATGGGGGTGCACCACATCCACTCCTTGATTTTACCTTCCTGTTTCTTTGTCTCAAGATCAGGTAGACCATATACGGCAATGGAGCTGGGATAGATAAATTTAACCGAACTGCCTTGCCACGTGGATAATTCCACACCTAAGCGAAGAAGATTCAGAGTTCCTTCAACATTGATCTTATGCGCAGTTTCAGGATTGTATTCCGCTTTGGTAGACAGAATGGAGGCAAGGTGGTAAATGGTGGTGATATCGTATTCAGCCATCAATCTGCCTAGGAGCATGGAATCGAGGATATCACCCTGAATAAAACGGTCACAGCACGGAATCAGGCTTTCATCCAAAGGTCTTAAATCTAATGCAACGATTTGTGTTCCATTTCTTTGTGCCAAAGCTTTAATGAGCCCATGACCGATCTCTCCATTTGCGCCAGTAATCAGGACGACTTCATTTCTCATAATCCACTCCGTTATACATGTTTATAATCGATTTTTTTTTGAGATAAAAGGTTGACCTTCTTAATACTGACTTTATTTGTCATAAAGCAGGTAGTGGGATACCAGGGTGGGGAACAATGGTGAATCAAAACTGGGAATCACACAAAACTTGACATAATGAGAAGCTTGTGCTTATAATAATGGGTCGTTTTTTATATGTTACTAATGGAGGTATAAAATGACTCCTCTTCCAAAACGGAAGTTATCGAAAGGGCGAAGGGATCGTCGTAGAGCACATGACGCATTGAAAGCACAAAACTTAGTTCAGTGCAGTAATTGCGGAGAGATGCGGTTGCCGCATACTGTTTGCCCAAGTTGTGGTTTTTACAAAGGGCGTGAAGTCGTTGAAGTTGATAACGAATAAACCTTTTAATGACCAATCTAGGCGCTGAAAAATTCAGCGCTTTTTTTATTAAACTTTATAGGGAGTGAACAATCTGTAAAGGCGAGCAGGTATTTTCCCATTGATCGAAGTGTAATCAACCTCATTGACAACATTTTCTACCAATCCTGACTGATGAAAAAGATTTATCAGGTTCATTTGTTTATATGGTATCTTGACGGAAATGCTCATTGTTGCATCATATAAGTTTTCTTTGATACGAACCTGTAAATCTTCCATTCCCAGACCGGTTTTTGCTGAAATCCGAACTGCATTCTGGAATTGAGGAAAATTACGGTTGATCTCGCTTTCTTCCACTTTTTTGTCACATTTGTTCAGAATGGTCAACATAGGAATGTCATCTGCTTTGATTTCTATAAGAGTTTGAATCACGCTTTGCCATTGTGCATACGCATCTGGATTGGAAATGTCAACAACATGAAGTAAAAGATCTGCTTCGACGATATCCTCCATAGTAGCGCGGAAAGCTGCAACCAGTTGGTGAGGGAGTTTTTGAATGAATCCAACGGTGTCAGTGATCAGCACTTCTTTTCCATCGGACAGCCAGAGTTTCCGCGTGGTGGGATCTAGCGTCGCAAACAATTGATCTGCTACGTAAACATCTGCCTTGGTTAAACGATTGAGGAGAGTAGATTTCCCGGCATTGGTATACCCGACCATTGCGATCAAAGGCATATTAGCCTTTTTTCGTTTTAAACGGGTTTGTTGGCGATGATCCTGTACTTTATCCAGCTCGTTTTTTAAGGCACTGATTTGTTCCCTGATCTTGCGCCGGTCCACTTCTAGCTGAGTTTCTCCCGGACCGCGTAAACCGACTCCCCCTACACTTCCTGTACGACCGGCTCCACCTCCAGCTTGCCTGACCAAATGTGTCCAGGCGCGTGTGAGCCTTGGATAGAGATATTCATATTGGGCAAGTTGAACCTGAAGTTTCCCTTCACTCGTATTGGCATGTTGGGCAAAAATGTCGAGAATTAAGCCAGTACGATCAATGACTTTTGTGCCTTCTGGTAATTGTTCCTCCAGTTCACGAAAATTACGGGGGTTAAGTTCTTCGTCAAAAATTACCATATCTGCTTGTAAAACTGAAACCAATTCTTTCAGTTCGTTGACTTTACCAGAGCCGATAAAGGTTGAAGGGTTGGGTTTATCCAATTTTTGGGTAAGTTCTCCCACGACTTCCACGCCTGCTGTATCGGACAAAAGATATAGTTCTTCAAGAGAGCTTTCCATTGATAGAAGTGAATTCTCAGTGGCACACTCAATGCCAACCAGAATTGCTTTTTCACGCGGAGGAGTCGTGGAAAGGACCAAATTTTTTGCCATAATATCCTTTTTGGTAAATTTGTAACTGCAAAAAGCAGTTCGTAAATTTATGTAAATCTATGATTGAATTTTACTAGAACCTTTATAAGATTCGACACGAAAAGGCAAACCCGGTGAAAACCGGGGTGCAAAGCTATGGGTCTAAAGCACATACTTGCCATGATCGCCAGACGCCGAAAACGGGTTTCATATTGTTGAAACGAACTTACAGTTTTTTCATTGTGTGCTTTGCAGCCAATGACACAATAAATTACCTACGATCTGTAAGCTATCTGCTGAGATATTCTCGATGGTATCTTGGGTTGTATGCCAAAAATCATAATCAAAATCAATCAAGAGTACAGCGGGAATACCGTGATTCAAGAAGGGTACATGGTCGTCGATCATGGTATATTTTTCTTCTGGAATGAAATAGGAAAGATAATCAAGCTCCTCTGCGGCTGTCCAAATTTCTTCGACTAGGTCTGGGGTTGAGTTCTTTTCCTGAAATACATTTAATTTCGCATCTCCGATCATATCTATGATAACTACCTTGTGGGGATTCTGCGTGAGATGCTCGACAAAATAATCTGCTCCAATGCTCCATTCCCAACCGTCGAGGTGCCCCTGATCTTCTCCATCGAAAAACACTAACCATACCTGAGCATCGTCAGATACTGCTAGAACTCTGCTTAGTTCAAGTAAAACGGCGGTTCCGGATGCGCCATCATTTGCTCCTGGTACAGGGTATTTCTGAAATGCAGAATCCACATCTCGATCTGCCTTTGCTCGAGTGTCATAGTGGGTAGCGATGATAAAAATATTTTCGCCATTCCCCTTTTTTGCGATGATATTTTGTAAAGCAACACCACCATATTCAAACGACTGGGCTTGGGTGCTCCAAGAATTATCCTGCAACGTACTGGTGATATAACTGGCTGTTTCTTGAATGGCTTTACTGCCTGGAATACGTGCTCCAAAACCCAGTTGGGTCTGCACATGGTTATAAGCTTTCTCGCCCGAAAAAACTTTTTCAGTGCTTGACGCTGAACAACCCGTGAGTATCGCGAGAAGTATGACAATTACAAAAAAACGATTCATGAATCTCATCAAAGAAGTCCTTTAAACATTTTCATTTCATTAATGGAACGTTCTGCAAGTGCAGCTTTTCGTTCTTGTTTTTCACGAATTTTGGGAATAATAGGAGCTAATATTCCGAAATTAGCTTTCATAGGTTGGAAAAAATCTCTGTCTGCATGTGATACATAGTGGCAGAGTGCTCCGACCATGGTGGAAGTTGGAAATTCTACTAATTGTTCATTGTGGAGGAAGCGAGCAGCATTGATACCAGCTACCAGACCGGAAGCAGCATTTCCCAAGTATCCTTCTATCCCTATTAACTGACCGGCAAAGAATAGGTCTTTGCGGTTACGGGCTTGTAACCGTTGATTGATGAGAGTGGGCGCAAATAAAAATGTGTTACGGTGCATTTGCCCGTAGTGCACAAATTCAGCCTTTTCCAATCCGGGTATCAACCGGAAGATACGCTGCTGCTCAGGGAAGATCAGATTTGTCTGAAATCCAACCATGTTGTAGATCGTGTTGTGAAGGTTATCCTGTCGCAGCTGAACAACAGCATAGGGAGGGGTACCTTCTACCATTTTTCGCAATCCAACAGGACGTAGAGGTCCAAATGCCAGTGCGTTCAATCCACGGCGGGCTATCTCTTCAACGGGCAAACATCCTTCAAAAAAATGTCCGGGACCGGCATCTACGCCTGTTTGAATTTCACCCTCAAAGGATTTTAGGGGAATTTGCTTTGCTTTCACCAACTCTTCAACGAAGCGATAATACTGTTCACGCGTCATTGGACAATTAAGATAATCTCCATTCGGTGAATTACCCTTCCCATAGCGGGAACCGCGGAAAGTTAGAGAGTGATCAATAGAATCTTCTGCAATGAGGGGGGCGATCGCGTCAAAGAAGAAAAGATTACTTTCTCCATGGAACGCCTGTAGTGATTTTGCCAAAGACGAGGAGGTAAGTGGACCAGTGGCAATGATGGTTAGCCCGGAAGGAATGACCGATATTTCCTGTCTGATGATCTCAATATTAGGGTGATTTGATAGGGTGTTTGTTAATTCTCGCGCAAAAAGTTGACGGTCAACAGCAAGGGCAGCACCAGCTGGTACACACGTGCGGTCAGCCACCCTGCAAATAATGGAATTTAATAACTCCATTTCCTGATACAGTAATCCTGTACCATTACTTTTTAGCTTCGACCCCAGAGAGTTTGAACAGACCAATTCCCCCAAAAACTCTGTATGATGTGCCTCTGTTTGCTTAGCAGGACGCATCTCATAGAGCTGGACGTGAATACCTCGTTCGGCAGCTTGCCAGGCTGCCTCACTGCCAGCTAAGCCACCACCAACGATACGAAGGACGGGTTGCATACAAAAAATTTTATCATCAATCGAATTGGTACAAATATTGCATAGTACACGCATTTACGCTATACTCGAATTCAAATGTATCAAAAAATTAACACAAAACCTCACCTGAATACCAAACCACAGACAACTGCTCATCTGGCGCAAACCATGGCTTTGCTCAATATGGGCAATGGAGAATTAGAAGAGGAAATCCAGAAGAATCTGGCGTCCAACCCGGCTCTTGAGGTGGATGAGGTAAAACACTGCGCCATTTGTGGAGGCGTTATCTTAGAAGGAACTCGCTGTAGGAACTGCTTGAACAAACAATTGCAGGGCGAATCGCAATTTTTGACCTTTGTATCAACTAGAGAACAGGCTAAACCATTTCTGGATGGTGATAATGACCAGTATTTCGAAGACGGTACGGTTGATACACAAACCCTACCGGAGTATATATTACGCCAGATAGGGGTGGAATTAGGTGATAATGAAAAACTGGTCGCAGCCAGTATCCTGACACAAATTGATGAGGATGGTTTTGTTGACGTGGATGTTTTGGAATTATCCAGTTATTATCATGTGCCCATTTCCTCCGTTGAAAAAGTAAAAAAAGCAATTCAACATGCTGATCCGATTGGGGTAGGGTCAAAAGATGCACAGGAAGCGATGCTGGTGCAAGCTGACGAATTAAAGAGAATTCGCGATATTCCTGAACTTACTGAAAAGATCATTGCTGAAAATTATCGACAGCTATTAAAAAAACAATATCAGGAAATTGCTCGTGAACTGGATGTGACAAGTTCGAAAGTCGAGGAAGTTGCACTGTTCATAACCGAAAATTTAAATCCATTTCCGGCACGATCCAGCTGGGGTGATATCCGTGATCAAAATAAAGATGATTTTGTACGCTTAGGAGAAGCTGATATCGTTTTAAGCTATCTTGATAATGACCCTCAAAATGTGATCGTGATCGAAATATTCCAGCCAATGAACAGCAATTTGATTTTGAATGCTGCCTATCAACAGGCTTTGAAAGATTCAGAAAAAGAAATAAAAATGAAAATGCGTGAAGATTTGGATAGGGCATCACTCTTTATTAAATGTTTACAGCAGCGTACCAATACTATTCTTAGAATGATGCAGCTCCTGGTAACAATCCAGGAGAAATATATTCGAGAGGGAGATCGCTATTTAAAACCGATCACCAGAGCACAAATTGCGAAGAAATTGAATGTTCATGAATCAACTGTTTCAAGGGCTGTGTCATCCAAGATCGTGCAGATGCCCAATCGGAAGGTATACCCATTATCAGTTTTCTTTGACCGTAGTTTACAGATCAGAACCGAAATCAAAGGAATAATTGAAGAAGAAAAAGAACCTTTGAGTGATTTGCAGATCATGAAAAAGCTTGAAAAGAGAGGGATTTCTATTGCACGAAGAACAATTGCCAAATACAGGGATATGGAAGGGATTCCCCCTGCATACCAAAGAAAAGAAAGGTCATCATGACCGCTTTCATTGACCTGATAAAAAACCGGACAATTTCTTTTATTGAATTAGAGTCAATACTGAATCTCTTGGATGATCCTGTTATTTTAGTAGACCAAAATGATGAGATTGCACTGGTAAACAGCGCTCTGGTGGAGGCGACCGCATTTCCATCACATGAGATTATTCAAACGCCATTTCGGTCGCTGCTGCTGGAAGAACGAGCCGATAATGGGGGAATTCGACATAAGTTACTCCGAAAAAATAGGCGGGCACTTGATGTACAGATTCACAAATCGATCCTGGATGATAAACAGCGTTGGAAGATATACATCCTAATTCCAAGTTTGCAGGCTCACACACACTATGACGAAAGTATACAGGAGCTGCTTTCTTCCTACGCAAAAATAATCACGATACAAGACGAATCCTATACAATATTTTGTGAAAAAGGATTGGAAATACTGGCAGATACATTTCAGTTTGATTTGTTAGGTATCTACTTTGACGAGAATGGTATAAGTCAGCTTTCTACTCTTAAGAAACAGAAAAAGCTTGAAATGCCACTGAAAATTGCATCGGTAGAATTGGAAAATCTCTCCCATTTTAGCATTTGGCATCAAGGAAATCGGGCAATTAATATACTGCAACGAACTGCTCGAGGTCAGGGGATCAATTCTCTGCTGATACAACACCTTTATGATGAAGAAGGGAAAGATGGATTTATCGTGGCTGGATGGAAGGATCTTATCAAAGACTCTGCCTTTTTAGCGATCGCTGAACAGTTTATGGGAATATTCGAGTATGGCACAAGTCTTTACCATGTTCAAAAAACTGCTTCTAGAATAAAACAGGAAGCAGACGGTGCCCAAGAGATAATGCATGATTTGTTTGAAAATACTCACGAAGGCGTCATAATGGTTGGTGAAGATAAACAAATACTCGATATCAATCAAAACATGGAAAGTCTTCTGGGTTATTCAAAATGGGAGACAATGGGATTACATCTCGATGAGTATCTGGTTGCGGAACCAAGTATTTCCGATTTATTTAAAAATACATTTTCTTCACAAGAAGAACAATCTGAAGAGAAAGTAACATTACATCGCCGGGATGGTATCGAAGAACCGGCAATCATTAGAGTTGTGCCGATAAAAAATAGAGTTGAAAAAGAGCAGTACCTGATTTTCATTCGGTATACAAGAGTGCAAGATGAAATGACCAGGACCATTAAAGATCTGGAGCACCAAGCAGCACTGGGAAAATCAGTTGCTTCCTTTGCTCATGAGGTTCGCAACCCCGTAAATAATATGACAGTGAACCTGCAAGCTATACAGGCAACAGCCGAGCTTAACGAAGAGCAACAGCAAATGGTTGCAGGGATGTTGAACGATTGTGAGCGATTAACCCATTTGATGGATTCAATCCTTTCCTATGCAAAACCACTGGAAAAAAAATTGAAACCCATGAACCTTGATCTGTTGATCCGTATGGTTGTTGAGAAGTGGGAGGCAAAATTTCAGAGAAATAATGTTGAACTGGTCTATCAATGTGAGAACAATATTCCTATGGTTCTGGGAGATATGCGTTCCCTCGAGCAAGTATTTACAAATTTGATCAGCAATGCTCTGGAAGCGATGAAATCACAAAATGGGGGCACTTTAGCCATCAAGATTGAAAACTGGGAGGACAGTTCATTAAGAGTTAATATATCTGATACCGGACCTGGTATACCAGAAGAAATAATGCAACGCTTGTTCTCACCCTTTGTCTCATTTAGTTTGCAAGGGACAGGTTTGGGCTTGGCAATTACGCAGGAGATCGTTAATGCGCATGATGGCGAGATAAGTGTAGAATCTTTCCCTGGTGGAACGGTTTTTCATGTCATTTTCCCTCAAATACAAGGAGATTCGCAATGAGTTATACGGTATTAATTGTGGATGATGAAGAAAATGCACGCAAAGGATTAAGTGTTTTTCTAAAATCAAAAAATTTTGAGGTCGTGGAAGCCGGCTCACTTAACGAGGCTCGAGCGCAATTGAAAGCCGGAAATGGCGATATTATTTTGCTGGATGTTCAGCTTCCGGATGGATATGGGCAGAGTTTGCTTAAAGAGTTACAGCAGCAGACAGACAAACCTCCAGTTATACTGATTACCGGTTTTGGTGATATTGAAATGGCGGTTGATGCTATGCGGAATGGTGCACACGATTTTCTAACCAAACCAATTACCGATTTCCAAGTTTTAGAAAACTCTATTGCGAGAGCTTGTGAATTGATTCAAATGCGCAGAGAGATTGCGCATTATCGTCAAAAACAGCTTGAATCGGTTGATTTCGTGCTAGGTACAAATACATCCATGCAGAATGTTGTATCACAAGCGTTAAAAGCTGCGCGAGCTATGGTTTCTGTACTTATCACCGGAGAAACAGGCACGGGGAAGGAAATCCTGGCACATTATATTCACAAATCGGGACCGCGCGCATCCAAACAATTTGTTGCGATCAACTGTGCTGCTATCCAACCAACATTGCTGGAATCAGAATTATTTGGGCATGAAAAAGGTAGTTTTTCAGATGCCACAACCAGAAAACACGGGTTAATGGAAATTGCCGACGATGGAATATTATTTTTAGACGAAATATCTTCCATGCAATTGGAGATACAGGCGAAACTCCTTAGAGCTATTGAGGAAAAAGCTTTCCGAAGGGTGGGGGGTAATGAAATGATCAAAGTGGATGTACAGATCATTGCCGCTTCAAATCGCAACCTGAAAGAGATGATAAAAGAAGGAGCGTTCAGGGAAGATCTGTATTACCGCCTGAAAGTTGTAGATTTAGATCTTCCTCCGCTACGGGAGAGGAAGAATGATATCCCCGAATTTGTAGGATTTTTTATCAAAGAACTCAACCCACGCTCAGGCTTGAAGGTGATGGATGTTGCCCAACCTGCCATGGAACGATTGATGCAGTATTCCTGGCCAGGCAATATCCGGGAATTACGCAACATCATTGAACGCGCTATGTTGTTTTGTGATGGGGAAAAGATCGATCTGCCTGATCTGCCCAGGG
>DMDF01000080.1 GCA_003446605.1 Anaerolineaceae bacterium | reverse complement strand
GCAATATCATTAAATTGATAGATCGGTTCTGCTATTAAATTTCCATCAATGATTTCGCGAATGGCACCGCTGCGCTCCGATACCAGCAGATGATCCGTGCTGATAAACACGATGCTCCATGGAACATACAGATTCTCCGCCACAACCTCAATTTCCCATGCCACAGGTTCGGCAGTTTCAGGAACAACAGCCGTAGCCGTCGCAAGCATGGGGAGTGTATCGGTCATCTGCGGGGTTGTGGTCTCAACAGGTGTGACCATCCTGTTTTGACAGGCAGCCAGTAGGAACATCCCTGACATCAACAAAGAAAGGGAAGTTGTTTTCATCAGCACCTCTTTAATATGTAGTATAGCAAAGTGAGGAATAAAAAGCACGATCTTGCAACCGTGCCTGTTTTTTTCCACCGGTTCTATATTATTGAAACATTTGAGGGATCACACGGATCAACTCTTCTGCAAGATCCAACCCCGGTTCGCCTTCTTGTAAAATGCAAATAGCTGGTCTTTGGATCTTGGTTGCTACCGCATATACCCCCGCAGCAGCCCTCTCAAGAGCCACGACATTACCCTCCTTCAGTTGCTGAAGACGTTGTTCGTTTTGTGATCGCATCGGGGTATTTGTTGGAAAATGGGATGGATCGATATCCGTGGTGGCAGAAATCCCGATCTGATAAGAGATATTCCCATCATCTAACGCATGTCGTGCTGCATTGAGCAAACGGATATCAGATAGTGCAGGGATCAACAGGGGTAAATATTCCTGACTGGTGCCATCTTCTTTTACTGCCGCTTTGACGATCAGCAACCGATCACTTCTTGATTCCATCTGCATGGATCGAAATGATCCCAGATATAGAAATCGTTTGCAGCCGATAATGGCTAGTTCTTCCATTCCTATAGCAATGGGTGGTGTTCCGATACCGCTCGAAACAACCAGGAAGGAGGTTGTACCTGCCTTCACGTAAATACTTAAATACTCCCTGTGATCCATCAATTCTTGATAATTTCCAAACGACTGAGCTATCTGTCGTGCTTGGTGAGGTGTCTCAACCAGCACTACATCTTGCGGTGTTTCTCCATATCGCAGCCCAATATGGTATTGAGGTTTGCGTAGCACTTTGTTTTTCCACCAATTCACCAGACGACGATAATCAAGATGAAAGGAGTACCATTTATACGTTAAAGCAGCATATCCTTTCAATACTGTCATCTCCTGATTCCTTCAATGATATTTTGGTCGCTTTGAATAAGGATATTTAAAGCCTGTGCGCATACAGAAGAAATTCTGTGTAGCCCAAGCTGCGTGCTGCCGCCCAGCATCATGATACCGCCAGAACGCACTGAACAAACCGTACTGACCACAAAAAGAGCAGACGCTTCCATCTCGCTGCACAACATCCCTGAGCGGCGAAAAGCTCTTTGTTTCATTAGCAGTTCTTTGCTGGCTATCATGCCCTTGGGGTCATGTTCGCCATAAAAAGCATCTTTTGACTGTGAGATGCCCACTTCATATCCTATACCCAGCATTTGCGCCGCATGCATCAATGCAGTTGTAACCTCCACATCCGCCACAGCGGGGAACGAAAGTGGTTGGTAATGGAGAGATGTCTTTTCATCTCGGGCAGCGCCCCATGTGATGACAAGATAGTTTGGATCACTTTTTTTCTGCAACATACCTGAAGTCCCAACCCGGATGAAAGTATGGGCGCCCAACTGGATTAATTCCTCCAGGGTAGCAGCCATAGCAGGGCAGCCCATGCCAGTTGAAACCACAGAAACCTTCTGCCCATTCAATGTGCCAGTAAACGTTACATGTGTCCATTTTTCAGCAACCTGGTTCGCACCCTCAAAAAAGCTAGCTAAGAATGGTACCCGTCCCGGATCCCCGGGCAACAATACATATTTCCCGATCTGGTCAGAACGGATACCCAGTAAATCAGATTCTTTTTGTGTGGAGGAAATTTTTTCAGCCATGTCTTGCTCCTACCAATAAGGTGTGAACACTTATTATAAATGAAAAGACTGAAAACCTATACGCGTGTGCTTTCCTTAGGATCTTTCTACTTTGCCTTGACACGTGTGATCTCAGGAGGAATCGAAACCACAGGTTGAAAGCGTTCGCTATTATAATAACCACACAATGGCTTCCAATCAAAAGACAAGACTAACCACCATCCTCCCCTATGCGCTTTCCCTATTAATCCTGATTGCGTATGTACTGTGTGCTATCCAATACACCAAGATCATCGAACCGGTCATGGATGAAGGAACATATTTATTAAAAGGGAAATGGTATCTGGATGGGACTTATGAACCTTTCGAGGATTATGGACCCATCACCAATAAACCACCCCTCTCGTTTTATTCCCTGGGAATCTCACAAATAGTATTTAAACCGGGGTTAGCCTCAGGGCGCTATTTTGCTGTTTTTCTCAGTGTACTGCTCCTAATCGGTCAATGGATGACCGTTCGGCGCCTGGCTGGTAAATGGTGGGCAACTGCTTCCATCGCACTATATCTTATTTCCCCTGCCTGGATTATCTATTATTCTCGCGCCATGACCCAGGTAGTAACCTCATTACTGATCGTATGGAGTTTGTATTTCCTATTAGGGGAAAACAGGAAAAAAGGTCAGCTCATGCTTGGTTTAATCCTTGCTGCAATGACAGTCATGGTCCGCCAAAATTTGCTCCCGTTTTTTATCTTTTCTATTTTCTATGTAATTTGGGAGAATGGCTTTAAAAAAAGCTGGCTGCCTGTTCTGGTTGGATTACTGGCATTCCTTGGACTGAACATCCCTTATTGGCCACAAATCTATCCGATCATTTGGAAACCATATTTCCCGGCGTTCTTCAACAACCTGATTTCCAGTTTCTATGATCTGTCCTTCGCCAGCGGGGATCTGGGAAAAGCCATTCTCGAACGAGAATATGGATGGATTTATGAAACACAAGTCTTGTTCGATAGCGTGCGCTATTTCTTCATCCCAATCTTCGCTACAATTCTATCTTTTCTCCTCCTATTCCCCACGAAGATGTTCAAAGATAGCAAACATAAAAAGACATTGTATCTGGCTGGAAATTTTCTATTTCTCTCCGTGATTCATTTCTATTATGTCGTTTTACGAAATAACGTTTTATACAGTTTCCCTGCCTATATTGCCTTCTACCTTCCTTTAGGAATTACCATCATCCCACTCTTGTTCAAAGACATCCTGGAATTAAAAAATAAAACCAGGCAATGGATTGTATCTATCACTGTTGTGTTGCTGTGTACCGGAATCGGGTTGAGTTTATATCGAGAGATCGCACCCGCCCTGATGAACCTGAATTTACCCAGCATCAGCCAGGGCAAGATATTCAATGGTCCTTATGAATTGTGGGATGTCTTGTTGAATCGCTTTCATATTTCCATCCGCACACAGGAGTTCATCCTTCCGACAATAGCTGGCTTTTTAACGAGCATCGTGATCTTGATTTTAAGCTGGATCACGCATTCAATCGTTCATCGAAATAGAAAAGGGAAATCATATTCCTTCGGCAGCATTCTGATACTAGGTATACTTTGCCTCAGTGTGCTATTCTCCCCCACGTTCATTCTGGCAAAAAACAGTTCCATTGCAACTTGCCCTGGTAGTGATGTTCCTGCCCACTATGAAAAGAACGGTGAAAAAATTAAATCTCTCATTCCTTCCGGATCACATGTATATTGGGAAGGTCCCACACCGATCCTCTTCCTTTATCTTCCCGAAGTAGAGGTTTTCCCGACGCAATTGAATATGCAGTTTTACTACCGGGTTGGAGGAGATGCTGAATTTGTGGAAAAGCGCGGGTACTGGAATGAAGAATTAGCTCTGCGCTGGATCACCGAAGCAGATTTCCTGGTCTTTGACGAAGAGAGCTATTCATCACGTTTCAAATCTTTAGATGCTCACATCCAATCCCAATTTCAAGAAGTCGACCAATCCATCATACTTGATCCCTGCGATTCCACCTCAACTCTCATCATCTTACAACGAATGGTAGTCAATTAGATATTTGTTGAGTATGGGGAATTTACCTTACTTTTACATATTCTGGACCAGATACTGTTGATAAAGTGAAATATCTGCAGTGAGGCTGAATACGACCTGCTGGCAGAGTAGAAATGCCACTGCAATAATTAACAACCCGGCAACATATTTTTGCAGAGTTGGTAGAGTCTTCCATCGCTGCAGGATGTAATCCGGAATATCCAAAGCTGTAAGATAAGCAGGCACCAAAGCCGGATAAATATAGTGATCAGGCTTGGGAGCAACCAGGAACAGTGCATACAACGTGAATGGAATTACCCAGGACGCGAGATAGATGTTCTCGTTGAACCCTTTTGTAGAAACAATTCCCACCAACATCGATACCATTAAAAAGCAAATAAAAACAGGAGAGCCGAACCAGGTTGAGAGCGTCCATTCCCAAAAGGCTGGACCTTTTTGATAATAATAGGGATCATCGTGGGTGTAGCCTTCTTGCAGCTCTACCTGCTTGAAACGCTGGATCTCCAGCATTTCATTGCGCGGGATTTCGTACCACATGAATGGATTTACCAGAACCACGACCACAAACATAATCAAGACAAACAAGAATGCTTTTTTCAGAATCTTTTTCCAAGCAAAGTCCATTTTGGTTCTTGCAATCAGCATATATAGCGGGATAGTTAAAAAGAAAAATAAGCCCAATAATTTCGTTGCTACAGCCATTCCACAAGCAACAGCCGCCCACGAAAAATACTTACCAAGGCGATATTCATCTTTCTGCAAAAATAAAAAGGTCAACGCAATGAAAAGGAATGTCAGTGAATCCGGATGCCACCACCAGATATTGCTGCGGACAGCGCTCGGGATAATGAGGATCAGAATAAAAAGAAAAATGGATTTTAGAGTTGACCTGAATTTGGTTTTGTAATAGACAAGAATCCCTGTTGACAATAGAAAGGGTACCACATTGACCATCTGCCGTAATATCACTATATTTGTGGTGCGGTCTGCAAAAAAAGCATCCCCCATGATTAAGCGCCGCGGCAGTAAAACCAGCATAGAAATGAAATAAAAGGGATATCCATAGTGGTAATCACCATAGATGATCAGATTACCCCAAGTTTCATGAATATCAGATCCCCCTCTCAACATTTTTTCTACATAGGGATAAGTGATAAATTCATCATCAGAAAAGATGGAAAAAACACTCCCGCCTTCGCTACTGGATGAATTAGGGAAAATCATAATGATGAAATAGACCAATGCAACAACAATGAGAACCCATAACGTTATTTTTTGCTGACGCGTCATTGTTCTTTGGCATGAACCCATATAACTATCCTAAACTCCAGAGGCACATAAGATTTTAATCCGAAATGATCTAGCAGCTATTTGAGCTGTCGTGTTTACTTAAATCTCACCAGATATGACAAGGTCGGCAAAGGTTTGAAAAGATCGATCATAGGTTTTTTCAACATGATCCGGAAAACAACAAGCTGGTAGTTCGCGCATTTTAAGATGGTATTGCAGGCATTCACAACATATCCCTTTTCGTGAACAGAGATTGTAACTACAGTTACATTTTTTTTGATTCTTGTCTTTTTGGCAATCCATACTGTCTCCTATAAAAACCCAGCCAAAATTATAAACGAAACTCTCTTTTATAATAAAATTCAAAATAGCTCATTCAAATTGAAGGCGCTGCATTTTCTCAAATAGTTGAATGTTGTCAATCGCAATACCTGTCTGTGTAGCCAAGGATTGCAGAATTAATATCAAGATAGCAACGTCCCCAACCTTCGATGGATCAAGGGTCGATCGCATGGTAATTTCAAAATCTGTATTATGTTGGGAAATGTTTTTTACACAGTCTGAATATTGTTTTATTTTAGATTTATCGGTAGCTACGATCCATAATTTTGTAGGTCGTCGAGCCATAATTGTTTTTCCGGATCATTCTCTGAAATGCTAAAAGTGTTGCCCTGTTTTTTTGCTCTGTACAATGCAACATCAGCAAACCTCATTAATTCTTCTCTGCCCACACCATTGATAGGATAAACACTCACACCAATGCTGGGATAGACCTGTATGTTATTATTATCGCATAAAATAGGTTCTACAAAAGCAGACAGTATTTTATCGGCTACCCGTTTTAGATCTTCAAGTGATGTCAATTCTTCACCAAGTACAATGAATTCATCTCCACCGATGCGGGCAACGGTATCACTCGCTCGGATGGATTCTTGCAAACGTTTCCCCACTTCAATCAAGACTTTATCCCCAAAGGGGTGCCCATATACATCATTTACTTTCTTGAAATGATCCAGATCAACCACGTACAAACCTACCCATTTTTTGGACCGCTGAGAACGTAAGATAGCGCTCTGTAAATGATCCTCAAAAAGCAAGCGATTGGGTAAATTCGTAAGAAAATCATGGGTTGCGAGATGTTTAAGGCGAGCATCCGTCTTTTGGCGAGTGATCGCAGCGGAAAGGATGCTGGCTGCAGTATGTAAGGCTTCAATTTCAATCTCTTTCCATTGGCGTTCCTGGCTGCATTGGTCAAATCTGAAAAAGCCCCACCAATCTCCATTGGTGAAAACAGACATGATAAGAACCGATTTTATCTTGAGTAAATGAAAGATTGATTGTGTTTTCTTTGGTAAATCACGCACATGGGATTGTAGATAACGCGAGGTGGTCAGAACTTTGACACTTTGAGCAATTCCCAGTTGAGTGTATGTGTAGATTTCTCCAGGAATCCCAGCTGGAATATCGGTATCCTCAACTTTCATCCAATAATCTACCAATCGGGCTGAGGTAATATTACCATCCTCGTTTTTAATATTTTCAAAAATAGCCACACGGTCAGCGCGGCTGGCAACCGCTAATTTTTGTAGCACTTCTCTAATAAAGCTTCTCCATTCAGCATTATTCAAAAAACTCTCTGCTGCAAAATTAACCGAACGGAGTATTGCATCACGGGTCATTATTTCCGTGGAAATCTTTTCCCTTTCGATGATATAAAAAATATTCTGTAAAAGAGCACACTCCGTCAACTCTGAAACCACCATAGGATCAGGAAAACCCCTGTCCTTCAGCATGGAGGTTAATGCAGATATTGCAGAAGGGATAATGCATAGAACAGGAACTCTAACACCACAATCATCGATCCTTTTTAATCCCTCCTGGAAAACTTCCGGAACCGATGCGCAAAACAGGATAATTGAGAGATTATTTTTATTGAGAATTTTTTCAAGATTTACTTTATAATCCACCAATATAAGGTTAAATTCATGACAAGAGCTATCCCTAATTAATTGATAGACTCTCTCAGCAATCGCCGGTTGTGCATTAAATATTAGAATAGTTTGTCTAGTGCCCTCCACCAAGACCTCTCTGTTTTATCTTGTACCATCATTGTGAAAAACGAGACCCCGCTGTTACAACCCTCAATGCTTCTCTTTTAATATATGTTTTACTATTATACAAAAAAATATAGGAAATACTATCCATATAATCATTTTCATTTATAATGATAGAAGTAATTGCTCGGAGGGCGCCTAGCACGTTATTATAGGATAGATGTTACCCATTAAAACGTGGATAGGCGTTTTGTATTTAGGTTAGGGATTCAGACTCATTTATGGTTGATAATACAAACCTACAATTTGGTTCCATTTTTAACAATTATCCCTTTCCGGTTATGCTCGTGAATGACCAGTCGGAGATTGCATATATCAACTTCCCTTTAATAGATTTGACCGGTTATTCAAAGAGGGAGTTGTTAGGGAAATCATGGGTCCAGGTCTTGATTGAACCATCTCTGCGAGAAAATATACGGGAGTTATTTGACGGTTATACACATGAGAAAATGCCCACTCAGAATTTTATAACCCCAATTAAAATTAAAAACGGAAAAAGTATCACAATAAAATGGAATATAGCCCAGTCAAATAACGAAGATAACCCCAGAGTTAATTTTATTTGTATCGGAGAAAATATTACTGACCAAATGAATAACGAAGCTTCTCTAAAACGTCAACTTACAGAATTAGAAATTTTGCATGGAATTACCCTATCGGCGACCAAATCACATTCGCTGGATGAGCTGCTGGATGATGCAACAAAGTTATTGACCAGTGTATTTGATTTGAATAATTATGGGATCTACCTTTTAGATAAGGAAGGTAGATCACTTTGCATGCATGATTCGTATCAGGGTATATCCCACAAAAAAACAGAGGATCGACTCATCCCCTCTACAGAAGGGATCTTAGGGCATGTATTTTCAACCCAAAAACCATATCTATGTGCTGATGTTTCAAAAGATACCTTCTATGTTAATTTTGATGATAAGACCCAGTCAGAAGTGGCAGTTCCAATTCAGCTGCACAACAAAGCAATCGGAGTAATCAATGCTGAAAGCAGCAAACCAAATTATTTTTCACAAGATGACATTACCCTCCTGACAACTTTTTCTTCAACATTATCCACTGCTATAGATAAAATCCAACTCTTCGAATCCACCCAACAGCAAACCAAAGAAATCAGCCTTCTTTATGAAATCGCAATAGCTACTTCCAGCATCCTCGAATCTGAAAAGCTCATTGCTACCGTCTATGACCGGATCAAGACGATCCTTCCAATGGATACATTTGTCATCGTAAAAACGACCAAACAAAATGATGAGTATTACGTTGTGTCCGCCATCGAGAACGACGAAAAACTTACCGATTGGGAAGGAGCTCAATTCCCGGTCGATCAAGGAGGCATGGTCGGGTGGATCATCAAACACCAACGCCCTCTACTCATCAAAGATCTTCAAAAGGAGAAACCCCCTACCAAACCCATCCATGGAGATAAACCTTCTCGATCCTGGCTGGGTATTCCTCTCACAATTCGCGGTAAAACGATCGGAGCAATGTCCATCCAATCCTTCACACCTAATATTTTTGATGAAAAACATCTGCATCTGCTGGAATCTTTAGGATCTCAGATCGCGATTACCATGGAAAATGCCCGATTGCTGGAGCAAACGCAAAGCCAACTGGAAAGGCTTTCGGCACTGCATGATATCGACCTGGTCATCAATTCAAGTCTCGATCTCCGGGTAACCTTGAATATTTTGCTTGATCAGGTTGTAGAAAAGCTGAATGTTGATGCAGCTGCAGTATTACTGTTAAATCCTCAAACCCAGTTGTTGAATTACGCAGCCGGTAGAGGTTTCCGCACGCGCACCATAGAATCCTATCATCTTCGTTTGGGAGAAGGCATTTCAGGGCAAGCCACCATGGAAAGGCACCTGGTGCAAGCATTGAACCTCTTTGAGGCGGACGATAATATGGCATATTTGCCCCTTTTACAAGAAGAAGGCTTTCTCAGTTTCTACAGTGTCCCTTTGATCGCAAAAGGGCAGGTGAAAGGGGTGCTGGATATTTTCAACCGCTCTCTTATTACGCCAGACCAGGAGTGGATCTATTTTCTTGAGACTCTTGCCGGGCAGGCAGCCATCGCCATTGACAATACCACCCTACTGGAAGACTTGCAGCGCTCTAACATCGAATTAACCCTGGCGTACGACACCACCCTCGAGGGGTGGACGCGTGCACTGGATATGAGAGACCAGGAAACGGAAGGTCACACCCAGCGCGTTGTTGAAATGACAGTCCGCATGGCACAGCTACTGGGAGTAGCAGAAAAGGATTTAATTCATATCCGCCGTGGAGCACTGCTGCACGATATTGGGAAAATGGGGATTCCCGATTCCATTTTATTGAAACCAGGACCTCTCAACCCAAAAGAATGGGAGATCATGCGCAAACACCCTGTGTTTGCCTATAATCTGATCAATCCAATCACACATCTACGCCCCGCATTGGATATCCCATATTGTCACCATGAATGGTGGAATGGGAGTGGATATCCACGCCAGTTAAGAAGAGAAGAAATCCCTCTATCGGCACGCATCTTCTCGGTGATCGATGTGTGGGATGCACTGACATCAGATCGCCCTTATCGAAAAGCCTGGACCGCGAAAAAAACATTGGAATATATCGAGAATCAAAAAGGATTACAGTTTGATCCACAGATCGTTGATCTTTTTATGAAATTGATCAAGAACGAGCTGTTTAAAAAACTATGACAACTTTCAATCCCCGAGGAAAACTTGAATTTCCTTTACGTTGCCCTCACGATACAAGTTCAACAATTGCTCTGCGAGTTTGGATTTTCCATAACTTCGCAGATCTTCTAAAAAGCTAAGCCCCCGTTTGATTTCCTGCTTATCCGATGATAATAAACGACGAACATTTTGTTTAAAGAACGCTTGATGTTCAAGAATAACCTGCGCTGCCTCACTGGCATAATGATCATCACCCCGCAAAATATCCAGCAATTCTACTTCCCCAATCTCGCCCATTTTACCCAAAGCTCTAACAGCATTACTGCGAACAGTCCAATCAGAGTCGCTCGCTAATTCGTGAAGGTAGGGAATAGCCTGAGCATAACGCAAGTAACTGCACGTGCGGCAGAATTCTCCGCGCACCTGCCAGTCCGGATCATTGTAATATTTCACGAGATACGTAAAAAGGATGGAACCAGTCGCACGATCGATCTTTTTAATCGCCGTTACTTTTTCCGTAATATTTCCCGTTTCCATTACCTGATTAAAATCTTTGACAATGGTATCTCGATCAATTTCTGTTTTCTGTGTTTCAGATTCAAACATATTCGACCGCAAATCCTGTGAAGTACGTTCTTCTTCAATCACTTCCGACGGAAATTCGTGGTCGGTCTTATCCCAATGCATTTGCTGCTTCCGCAAACGGCTTGTGGCGTACTGAATAATCGCCCGTGAAAGAGCGAAAAAGTTGATCACATTCCCCCAAATAGAACGAGGGATTGACAGGATGCTCGCCCAGAGACCGTAGATCTTTGCAACAGCATAAGCGCGGTTGATGGAACGCCATATCATGAAAAAGGTAGAAATAACCGTTAAATACCACAAGAATGTTCCCTTCACAATCAACGGCGGCATATATTCTGCAAAGTAGGCACGCAATATCTGGTAAAAAATGAAATACGCAAAGACGAAGTACCCAAAGAAGTTTGCCGGGGTGGTAAATAGAGCCTTTCGATCCTGAAACAAATTCCAGCGAATGGTCGCATTGCCTGCCCAACCAATGTTCTGCCAACTTTGCAGGACGATGCCAATATTCCAACGAGTTTTCTGACGTACTGCCCTTTTGAATTCCAAAGGGAAAAAAGCCCGTGTAGCTACCCAGTCAGAGACAAGTCTTTTCCTTTTTTTCCCATCACTTTCTGGCGGTAGATGAATCAACACAAAAGCTGCTTTATACCCTCGTAAATTCATACGTAAACCCAATTCATA
Source organism: Anaerolineaceae bacterium (assembly GCA_003446605.1). Lineage (GTDB taxonomy): Bacteria > Chloroflexota > Anaerolineae > Anaerolineales > Anaerolineaceae > UBA4781. The sequence continues at coordinate 9,821 of DMDF01000080.1, read as the reverse complement.
ATCCTCTGTTAACGATCCGGGGGTGAAAATCTTTTTTTCATTTTCTAATGCAAACAGCTCAAAGGCACGTTTGGTGAAGGAAGTACCTACACCCGCAGACGGTACGAAACCGCCGATGTATTCACGTACCAGCAGCAGTTTAGTATGGTTTTCGGCAAATTCATCTGCATAAGTCCAATGGGTCCAATGTTTTGAGGGCACAGCCATTGGAAAGACAGGAACCTGTACCAGATCCATGCGAGGAATCAAATAATTAGAAACCAGGAATTCATACGGATGAATCACATCTTCAGAATCATGCATGATGATGATCTCATACTGCAAACCGGTCTTTCTCTCGTAATCTTCAATAGCTTCGAAAACCTGGTTAAGATTTGAGGCTTTATTGGTAGGTCCATCATCAGCAGTTACAACTTTATGCACCTGCGGGTATATTTTAGCAACCTTATCCACTTCCCGTTGTGTATCGGGGTCATTTGGATAAGTTCCAATAAAAATATCATAGTTTCGATAATGGATAGATTCACACGCATTGGTTAATGTTTTCGCAATAACCGCCTCTTCATGCCAGCAAGCTATAATCAACGCGATCTTCTGCTGTTCACGTGCTTCCAATCGCTCAAGCGTTAGTTTAGGCCAATTCTTTGATAGGAAGAAACGGCGCACAGAGCGAAAGATAAAATAGATATCAAAGATGATATCGGTAAAGCCACTGACGGTGAAAACAACACCGACTATAACTGCCAGAGCATAAAGATATGGGTAAAGCGCTAATGCGGTTCGTGCTAGCGCATAAATCGTGTCATTCATTCTTTCATTATTCCAGTTTTATTTGACGGCGAGGGTTATCTTCAATGTCCCGATTCTATTGGCATAGATATCTCATTAATAACTCGCTGTATTTTATCATTAACAAGACGTATTATAGATATAATATACGATTTTTATAGTAGTGACGAGAACTATCATAGATAAAATATATATAATAAATGACCATTCACACGTTCGATGACCCTTGGTATGCACTCTCCCGTGTTCCATTCAACATGATAGCATTGACATTGATTATTCGATTCAATATAAAGGAGTCAGTATGTTAAAGGAATTCAAAGAATTTATCCAACGCGGGAGTGTTATTGATTTAGCTATCGGGGTCATCCTTGGTAGCACATTTGGGAAAATCATCAGTTCCCTGGTCAATGACATCATCATGCCACCTATAGGGCTGTTAATAGGTAAAGTAGATTTCAGCAACCTATTTGTGACCCTTAGCGGTGATTCTTACAAGACTCTGCAGGATGCACAAAATGCCGGGGCAGTTACATTAAATTATGGCGTTTTCTTGAATCAGGTGATGGAATTTATTATTATCGCATTGGTATTGTTCATCGTGATCAAACAGATCAATCGTTTAAACCAATCTAAAACCGAGCCCATCAAGGCAACCACCAAGAACTGCCCGTACTGCTACACTGAAATCCCACTCCAAGCTACACGCTGTCCACACTGCACCTCAAAACTTTCTTGATAGAGTTTCTATGTGAATTGGGAACCAAACACGCTCCGTATTCACTTTAAATGTTAATACTTTATAAATTCTGTATCCTACTTTTTCTTCTTATAATGAAATAAGATATCCTCTTTAAGTGGATTGATTCGAAAGGAGAATGAAGAATGGTGAACGGGGAATATCTTGACATCTATAAACAAATGGTTCTTATTCGCCATCTGGAAGAGAAAGCGGCAGAACTTTATCAGGCAGGAAAAGTTGGCGGTTTTTTACACCTGTACATTGGCGAGGAAGCCGTAAGCACAGGCATTCTAGCTGCACGTGAGGAACGAGACCATGTAATCACTGCGTATCGCGACCATGGAGTGGCAGTCAATGCAGGAATCCCGGTGAATCAGATCGTAGCTGAATTAATGGGCAAAGCAACGGGAATTTCAAAAGGGCGAGGCGGATCAATGCACATGGCTGACATCACCCGCAATTTCTGGGGAGGGCATGCCATCGTTGGTGCGCATATCCCCATCGCAACCGGATTGGCATTAGCAGATAAAATGGAAAAACGAGATGCAGTCACGATCTGCATGTTCGGAGAAGGAGCCACCAATATAGGCTTTTTCCATGAGGGGGTGAACATGGCAATGGTATGGAAACTACCCGTATTATGGATCTGCGAAAATAATCAATATGGCATGGGGACCTCTCCGGAACGAGCTTCGGCAGTATCCAATATCATTCAAAAAGCATGTGGTTATGGCATGCCTGCATATGATGTAGATGGTATGGATGTGTTAGCCGTGCGGGATATAGTTGCAGCGCGGCTGCAGGAGATCCGCGAGGGAAGCGGTCCGCAATTTGTGGAGGCACGTACCTATCGTTTTAAAGGTCACTCCATGGGGGATCCAGAACGATACCGCAGCAAAGATGAAGTTAAAAAATATGTTGAAAATGGACCAATTGACCGATTCCGAAAATTCCTGATCCAAAAAGAAGGTGTTCAAGAGAAAAGACTGGATGAAATCGATGAGGAAGCTGCTCAGGAAATCATGGAAGCAGTAGAGTTCGCCGATAATAGCCCTGAACCTGCCGATGAAGATCTTTTCAGGAATATCTATGTGGAGGAATGAAACATGGCAATTATAACAATGCGAGAAGCAATATCCCAAGCCATTTGGGAAGAAATGGAACGCGATGAAAAAGTATTCATCATGGGCGAAGAAGTGGGAGTGTGGGGAGGGACTTACGCTGTAACCAAGGGTTTCCTTGATCATTTTGGTGAAGAGCGTGTGCGCGACACTCCTATTGCAGAGAGCGCCATCGTCGGATCAGCCATTGGAGCTGCCCTGAATGGGTTGCGACCGATCGCCGAATTGATGACCATTAACTTTGCTTTTGTCGCTATGGACCAAATTGTCAATCAAGCCGCCAAGCTGCATTATATGTTTGGTGGACAAATGGTGCTACCCCTTGTGATCCGTGCTCCAAGCGGGGGAGGGCGGCAGCTGGGCGCCACCCATTCTCAAACGCCGGATGTCATTTTCGCCCATTTCCCTGGGTTGAAGGTGGTCGCACCTGGTACACCGGCAGATGCAAAAGGGTTGTTAAAATCTGCCATTCGCAGCGATGACCCAATCCTCTTCATCGAGAATGCAACACTGTATCAAATGCGCGGGGAAGTGCCAGAAGGGGAGTACACCATCCCGATCGGAAAATCAACAGTTCAGCGGGTGGGGAAGGACGTCACCATCGTAACCTATTCAAAAATGGTCAAGTACTGCCTGGATGCTGCCGAACAGCTTGCGAAAGATGGGATTGAGGTGGAGATCGTGGATCTGCGCTCACTGCGTCCGCTTGATATGGGACCGGTGATCACTTCCTTTAAAAAGACCAACCGGGCAGTCATCGTGGAGGAGAGTTGGTTATCATATGGGATCGGCGCGGAAGTCTCCACCCGCATTTATGAAGAAGCATTCGATTATGTGGATACTCCAATTCAACGGGTGGCGCAGAAAGAAGTGCCTTTGCCGTACAACCGTCATCTGGAACAGTTGGCACTACCGCAAATAGCTGACATCATTCAAGCCGTAAAGGAGGTTTTACGATAATGGCAAATATAGTTGAAATGCCCAAGCTTGGCTTTGATATGGCTGAAGGAACGTTGTCTACTTGGGTTAAAAAAGAAGGCGACACCATCCAAAAAGGGGAAATACTGGCGGATATCGAAACCGATAAAGCTACCATTCAGGTTGAATCATCCTTCAGCGGCACCATCCTGAAAGAGCTGATCGAAGTAAATACAACTGTACCGGTGGGGACCCCCATCGCAGTGATCGGTGAACAGGGTGAAGAATATGATTTGAATACGCCGGATAAGATAAAAACTACAGAAGATCGCGAAAAGGAAAAAGAAATTAATCCAGAACCTGTGGTATCCATTGCCAAGGAAGAGACCAACAGAAAACAACAAGGTTCCCTTAAGGCTTCTCCACTGGCAAAAGCTATAGCAAGTGAAAATGGTGTTGATCTTTCATCCATCACAGGCAGTGGTCCGGGAGGGAGAATCGTCAAGCGAGATATTGAAAAACATCTCGCGTCAGTTGAGGCACAACCTGGAGAAACAACGTCGCCCACTGTAAAAATACAAGCGGGAGAAGAGACCCTGCAGCCGCTGAGCAAATTGCGGAAAACGATTGGCGCACGCATGCAACAATCCAAACAAACCATCCCGCATTTTTACGTCACCTACAGTTACGATGTTGAAATCTTGTTGAAGATGCGTGCTGAGATCAACCAGGGTCGCCCAAAAGAAGAGCACATCTCTATCAATGATTTTTTAGTGAAAGCAGTCGCTATGACATTGCGGCAGTTTCCAAAGCTCAACGCGTCACTGGATGGGACTGCCCTGACCCTACATGGAGATATCCATATCGGAAATGCGGTGGCAGTGAAAGAGGGATTATTGACGGTAGTATGTCGCAACGCTGACCAAAAAAGTTTGCTGCAAATATCTGATGAAATGCGCGCCATGGTCAAACGTGTGAAAAATGGGAAAGTAAACCCTCAAGATATCGAAGGATCAACCTTTACCATTAGCAATCTGGGAATGTATGGGGTGGAGGAATTCAGCGCCATTATTAATCCACCAGAAACCGCCATTCTGGCAGTTTCAAGCGCCATGCAAGTACCGGTAGTGGCGGATGGAGTGGTTAAACCGGGCATGCGGATGAAGGCGACCCTTTCTGCCGACCATCGCGCTAGCGACGGAGCAGAAGCAGCCTTATTCATGAAAGAACTTGCCACCTACCTCGAACAACCCTGGCGGATGTGGTAAAGAAAAAACCCGAGCTTTTTACACTCGGGTTTTTATTGTTTATTCTGCTTTTTTCGGGGTAAAAAGATAAATCACCAAGACCAAACCTGCGGCAACATAGGCGCTTAATGAAACAATGCGGTTAGCGGGAAATTTCACCCCGATGCCAATAAAAGCCCACACCAGCACCAACGAATAAGCCAGATCATGATACTTTCGATTGATCAGGAATGACAGGATAACCGCGAACGCCAGAACGATCACCAACCAAATTTCTGCCGAGATCCCAAAGCCCGACCAGCCAAGATAATCTAGGAATTGCGTCATATTGGCAATGGTTGCCACGCTTACCCAGCCCAAATAGATGCTGAATGGAAGGTCAACAAAAACCTTCTTCCTCCCAGTACCAGCATTCTTTTGAAGATGCTGGTAAATTGCGATAAGGGCAACTAACAAAACAAGCATAGGAATGATGGTGAAATAGTGTTGCTGATAGTGGAACAGCACCAACCAGATCGCATTTGCCACATTGGTTACCAGAAAATAGGGCGCGATGTCAGCATAAAGCTCCTCATTCTTTTGGGATGGAGAGAATTGATAGATCAGGAAGGCAAACAAGAAAAGATAGATCACTCCCCAAATACTGAATACATAGCCAGCCGGTACAAAATAGACGTCGAAAGTATTTGAAACCTCCGCGGTGGTAACACCATTCAATTTTGCATAATTAGCATAGCCGTTGACGGCAACCGTAATTAAAAAAGATAACACGCTGATCCAACGCCAAACAATATTTTTCGTTTTCATAAAAACCTCACTTTCTTTCTTCAACATACCTAGCACCAAGCCAGAATTTTTTCCAATTACCCTGACTACGGAAGAAAGCGATCAGGGCATAAATGCTCGTTATAAAATTGCCCAACACCATAATCAGCACGACCCAAACCAGGGCAACCCAGATATTAGATTCACGATAGATGACCCAGCCGGAGAACAAGAAGAACCCAACATACACATCTACCAGAGAAACTACTCCCCAAGGGATGCTCCCAATCAAGGCGCCTTCACTTTGGAGGTCTCCTTTTGTAAAGCCATGGAACAGCGCCAACCCCATAGCTAACGCCCCTACCAGCACCAGAATTTTTGCTATCTTCATAATTTTTACTCCTTTCTCCTGGGTGGCAACGGGAAAAAAGCACTTGTCTTTTTAATATACTCTCGATAAGCAGGTTTAGTATCCTGCAGAGTAACTTCAAGCAGTTTTACACCTGATATCTTCAATAGTAGATATGTCATGATCACTGGACTGAAGATAGTCCACCAACCACCAGCAGCAAGAGCAATCAGAAAATATCCCCACCATTGTGCAGCATCCCCAAAATAATTGGGGTGGCGAGTATATTTCCAGACACCGTAATCGAGAACCTTGCCCCTATTGGCAGGATCTGCCTTGAAGCGCGCCAATTGCAAATCCCCAACTGATTCGAACAAAAACCCAATACCCCAGATCAGCGTGCCGACCATATCCAACCAATTCATTGTTGTATTCTGAAGATGGGCAGCAAAAAGTGGCATGGAAATAAACCACATTAACAACCCTTGCAGTAGAAATACTTTGAAAAAGCTTTTCCACCACCATGATTTTCCAGCTTCATTTCTCCATTTTTGATATCGGAAATCTTCCGGTTTGCCCCAATTTCTCCATAGAATATAAATCGAAAGGCGCAGCCCCCAGATGGTAACCAGGAGATTAATGAGAAACGATCGACCCCGCAGCGGGAAACCGGATTGGGAATAATAAAACCAACTCACAATCACAAAACCAAGCCCCCAGAAGATATCTATAATGCTGGAATTTTTCAACAACAAACTGACCAGCCACAGCAGAACCATATAGAGAAGAATAATCAAACCACCCATTGTGATCATGGTCACCATTTCCATATTGACTCCTTTATTTAGCAGCGATTGCAGAAAAACCAAAAGCACCGGGACCAATATGTGCGCCGATAACGGGAGTAACCTCACCAGTGAGAGTATCTTGTTGTGAAGGGATCAACCCTGCAACCATCTGCTTGAACTGTTCAATTTTTTCCGGTGCATGGGTATGAACAAACGCGAAATCATCCAGTAACTGGAGATCTTCAAGAATCTGGATCAGTCTTTTTACCGCGTTCTTCCGAGTACGGATACGTTCCAGATCTATCACACCATTATTCATTTTGATGATGGGTTTGATAAAAAGCAAACTGCCCAGCCCAAACTGGATACTGGAAAGACGACCACTGCGGCGTAGAAATTCGAGGGTATCTAAAACCGCCACGGTATAGGTACGTGTGATGGCATCTGTAACGGCTTTTAATATCTCTCCCACTTCTTCCCCTGAACTTGCCATTTTCACCGCTAATTGAAGCAACAAGCCAGTTCCCAGAGAAAGATTCCCAGAATCTATGATATGCACCGGTACCTGCACGATCTTTTGTGATGCCAATCTAGCTACATCAACCGTATTACTTAAAACTTTGGAGATATGAAAAGATAATATAGCCGATGCGCCCTGATTTACCTGCTTTTGATAGGCATGGACAAATGCGTCAATTCCCGGAGTAGCCGTGGTTGGATGATGGGAAAAACTGGCGAGATTTCGGTAAAAATTTGCGCGTGACATCTCTACTTTATCCAAATAACTCTGTTCCCCAATGTTAATGTAAAGAGGTACCATTTCAATTTTTTCTTTGATCAAAACCTCATCAGGAAGGTCAACGGTTGAATCAGTTACAAAGCCTATATCCATTTTTTCTCCCTTTGGTTTCTACCTACATCAATTCTATTTTGTTAAAGTATATAAAATTTAGATCAACTAATAAAGGTACAAATTACCCAGGGCATTGGTACTGTGCCCTGAGTAATCTTCTAGAGATTCTATTTCAATTCTTTTTTACAGAAGAACCAATCTATGCACTCGTAGCCTTCACTCATGCGCTTTTCAGCATCCTGTACCGTCGTTGGAGGTGATACGATCACTTTATCACCCGGCTGCCACCCTTCAGGCGTTGCCACACCGTATTTGTCGCTGGTTTGCAGTGCTTTGATAATACGCAAGATCTCTGGGATAGAACGACCATTCGATAGCGGGTAGTAGATCATTGCACGCAAAATGCCTTTATCATCAATGATGAACACTGCACGTACCGCCTGGGTTGTGCCCCCACCTATGGTATGGTCATGCCATAGGTGGGGGCTACCTGCATGGAAAGATCAGCAATAATCGGGAATGGTACTTCCACTCCGAACTTTTCCTTGATGGTACGTACCCAGGCAATATGGGAACCCGTCAATTTTTTCACACTCTGTGTAGTAGACGCCTCAAAATACGGGGCTGGTTCATTCAAGCGAGAGAATGCCACTATCTCTCTTTTTTTTCTATTTTCTCCGTTTTTTTCTCCAATTTATTTTCAATTATTAGCATATGTTCATTAATGCACAAAAAGGGTGCTCATACACCCTCGCAATGAATTTTATAGATTTCTTCCTTTCTTTTAAAAATAAAAACCGTTGATAATCCCCTGACCAGGGTATTTAACATCACCTAGTGAGCATAGCACTTAACCGTTGGATTCCGACTTGAATTTCATCCGTCTGCAACGCACAAAAGGGAAGACGGATGAAATCTTCACCACCAGTAACAAAAAAGCCTCGTCCATCTGATAGTTTAAGACCGTAATCCTCCGCATTTAGTGAGAGAACATGCTCTTTCAAAGCAGGATCCACCCACAGCCCCACAAAAAAACCACCTTGCGGCTGCGTCCAGATACATTTTCCAGATAACTGCCTTTGCAAAGCAGTCAGCATTGCCTGCAAACGACCGGCATACATTGCTTGTAGAAAAGCTATATGATCCTGCATGTATCCATTGATGATGAAACGATAAATAATAGCATGATTTACATAACTTGGATTGATATAGGTATCCGCCGCATATTCGCTTACATTCTCGATGAGATCCTGCGGTAGCAACGCATACCCCACACGCAATCCAGGGCTGATCAGTTTACTGAACGAGGATAACTGTATAATGGTCTGCGGAGAAAGATCAAATATTGAAGTCACTTCTTCGCCAGAGTAACGTAATGCGCGATAGGGAGCATCCTCGACAATGGTGAAATGATATGTTTGAGAGAGTGCCACCAGTCTTCTTCTCTCCCCCAGAGTCATCACTCTGCCACTGGGATTCTGAAAATCAGGAATGGTATAAAACAATCGGATCTTTCTGCCGTTTTTCAACTCCTCTTCGAATTTTTCAATATCCAACCCATCCTGTTGAAGGGGAACTGGCATGATCTGTAATCCAGCCCGCCGCATCAACGTCAGCACACGATCATAGGTGGGTTGTTCAACTGCCACCTCATCGCCTGGACGCAACAAGCAGTGCAGCAATATATCCAGAATTTGCAGCGAACCCTGCCCCAATAAAACACGCTCAGCAGGTATTCCGCACTGGTGAGCAAGTATCTCTCGCAACGGCTGGTAACCTGCAACCGGAGCATACTGCAACACATCTACTCCGGTTGCAAGGATCACCTGGTGCGCACAATCTGCTAATGCATCCACCGGCAAGCTCTCGCGTGGGGGAACGCCTCGGGTAAACATGACTGGCTTCATAAATTCGCTGATCTCAGAAATGCACATCTTTTATGCCTCGACGGATTTTAGCCCGCTGCCAGTCAAGGAGATGACAATAGTCTGATCCCTTTCCACAATTTTAAAAATTTGCTCTAGCGCAGCAATGACCACCGCAGTAGTTGGTTCAACAAAAAAACCATGTCTTGCCAGATCACGGCGGGCATGCAGAATAGCCTTTTCCTCTACCCTTACACAGAACCCCCCACTTTCACCAATTGCATTTCCCATAATGCGCCAGCGCACCGGCGTACTGATCGCCTGCCCCTCTGCGACGCCTGGCTCCTCGGGGAACGTTATTTCATTTCACCCCTTCCAGTTGTT
>DMDF01000104.1 GCA_003446605.1 Anaerolineaceae bacterium | reverse complement strand
TATTGCTGAAGGATGTGAGCGGAAAACACATTACAGCAACAGCAAAAAAGCTAATCTGAGTGAATTTATGCGTCCAATTGATTAACTTTTTCATCACTGCATTGATGGTACAGTATTAATGTTATGAAAAGGAAGCATCATCTATCCAATTTTTACTTCTTTTTTTGGAGTTTATAAAATACTTCATTTTCACATTTCCAGTCAATAACCGTTTTATGTATTAAGGCATCTTCCAAGTTATTTCTTAATTTCGATAAAAACTGGATAGGCTTGAACAGCATACCCATTCTCAATGTATAGATTTGCTGTAGTAATGGCATCATAAGGTGATTCAGAATCTATCGATAAAAGATAGGTGTGTGACCCCATTTCTTGTTCGGATGTACTGTTCGTTTTCATCTCATCATTGATAGTTTTAATCGCACCCATATCCTTTTCTGAGGAAAATACTACAACAATCTGGTCCGTGATCGCCTTTTCCACCCCATCCATGACAAAGCTGGGATTTACTTGCGAATAGATCTCCGAATCAATTCGCAAAAGATTAATATTGCTTATCAGTGATTCATTAGATAACCCCGATTGAAGTGGTATTAATAAGATACCTGACTCAGTAAGCGGGACTCTTTGATCAACATAGGCTAAAGAAGCAATATTCTGTAAAGCAGCTTCTCGTTCGCTGAGGATATCAGTTTTAAACTGAATCGTAATCCAATTCAGGGATAAGGTAAGTGGGATGCGCTTTCCATTTTCATAATAATACAGCGAACTACCATCTTGAGCGATCTTCTGTAAACCACCCAGGTCTTCGATACCTTCGCGTACCTCGCCGGCAGGGGGCTCTGGTGGTCCATTGATGACGATTTTCTCGATCTCCGGTGTTGAGGTGCTTTTAAGCGGTAAACCTTGCTGTGTGCTGCATGCGGTTAATGTAATGATAACGATATTTAAAACCATATAAACAAGAAAGATTAATTTTCTTTGTTTATTTTTAGTAAATGGAATGTCCACCATTTCCCCTTTCATTAGGTCTGAAAACTTTTTTTGTAAGGGGCTGGTAAAACCTGGAATCAGACAAATTATAAATAGTTGATCTCATGGTGCCCTCCTTAAATTTTCTAGGTCATTTTAAGCCAATTCGCTCGTTAACCTCTTTAGATTACATGATAAGAATAGTATTCACATTTGTGTTAATCTATTCAAATGATTATAGGAGATTCTAAATCAAATTCTAGCATAGGGAAGAAATAAGTCAACAATGTGAATCACAAATAAATAATGTTACTCTCATTCACGGTGAAGGACACTACGGTGTTTTCGCAGCCATTCTGTTATACCCTGCATCGCATGTGGGCTACCTTTCGGGGCTTGTGGCTATTCATCCACATGCATTCCCCAGAATTCGCGCGGTGCTCCAGGATGGCGCCCGCTCAGATGAATTATGCACATGATACACCCATACCATCACCGATGACGCAAGAATAGATATGATCTACCCCCAGAGTCTCCATGAGAGGCTTTAGCAATGCGTTTCCTGAAGGACCTATTTGCTGTGCTTCTTCATCCCGCAGGTCTGCCAGCAGGGTATACGATATAAAAATGAGATCATCTTTGTAGATCGTACCTCAAATAAGAGTGATACGTTCATCATGCAGTAATTTTCTTTGTTTCTGCTGCCATGTTTTTTTGGAATATGTTTATTCTGATTAGATAGTTTTAGATAGATTTGTAGGATAAGATTCAAAAAGAAGTGCACAGAAGGAGTCTATAAAATGAAAAAATATTTACCATTTGCGGCGCTGTGTGTTGGATTTTTATTCGATGTTCTATTTTGGAAGAAAACTCCGGGCATTTCCTTCGCGATTTTCGTTATCCTTTGTTTGGCGCTTGGATTTTGGCTGTTGCACACCCAGCATATCCACCCGGTACGGGGAAGCCTCTTTCTATTAATTCCGCTCCTTTTCTTTTGTGTGATGACGTTTGTACGAAAAGACCCACTGACCACTTTTCTCAATTATGTGCTCGCCCTATTTTGTGTGGCTGTTCTGGTCATGACCTTTCGCACTGGTTTATGGACATCGTACAATCTTCGCGATTATGTTACAAATCTATTCCATTTGATTGGCAGCTTGTTCGTCCATCCAAAAGATCAGGTGGCACCGGTAGGTTCTCAGCAAGTTGCGGAAAATCCCGCCAGAAGCCACCAATCTATGCTGCCTGTTCTGCGGGGGGTATTGCTGGCACTCCCTGTTTTAATCGTCTTCACTGCGCTGCTTTCATCGGCAGATTTAATCTTTTCTCAGAAGCTGGATAGCTTCCTGTCTGCCCTGAACCTACAAAGATTTGGTGAATACCTTTTCAGAGGTTCCTATATCGTCCTCATTGCCTATTTTTTTGTGGGAATCATCAGCCATGCTGCCAATCGGAGTCAAAATGAAAAGTTGATCGGAATGGACAAACCCTTGATAGCACCATTTCTTGGTTTGACGGAAACCTCCATCGTTCTGGGAAGTGTCATTTTGCTTTTCGGCGCTTTCGTGATTATCCAGTTCCAATATTTGTTTTTTGGTCAAGCTAATATCACCTTCACAGGCTTCACCTATTCCGAATATGCACGGCGCGGGTTCGGAGAGCTGGTGGCAGTGGCTGTTATCAGCCTGCTGCTTCTCCAGGGTCTGGGTATCGTCACGAAACGGGAAACAAAACAACAAAAGAAAATTTTTTCTGTATTGAACATTGGGTTGGTCGTCACAGTCCTAATCATATTGGTGTCTGCCTTCCAACGCCTTCGCCTGTATGAATCAGCCTATGGTTTCTCACAACTGCGTACCTATGCCCATGTATTCATGCTCTGGTTGGGAATTCTGTTGGTGGCAGTGATGGTCTTCGAGATTCTTGAACGCCCACGGATTTTTACCAATCTCGTACTGGTGGTTTTGATCGGGTTTACGGCGTCTCTCAATTTGTTGAACGTAGATGCTTTTATCGCACGCCAGAATATTAACCGCGCGGTACAGGGGCAGGAACTGGATGTAGCATATCTAGCCACGCTTTCGGAGGATGCCGTACCGGCGCTAGTGAAAGTGTTTTCCTCCAGCGAGATTCCCTCCGTAACCCGGGATGAGATTGGCGCTGCACTGGTTTGTCATACTGCATTGAATGAAAAGGACAGTTCTCAAACCAGACCCTGGCAGTCATTCCACCTTTCAACCTGGCGTGCGGAACGCGCTTTGGAGAAAACTCGGGAAAGTCTGGTGGAGTATCAAATTCAGGAAGATGCCTGGTCAGTCATGGTGATCACGCCGCACGGATTGGAATATTCGTGCCAGGATCCCGCATTATTTGATTGAAGCCGTAAGCGCAGCAGTAAATGATAAAGATTTACATATTTCATCTCCGAACCGAATCGGAAGGCTTTTTCGTAAAGGGTTCAGAAGATCCCTTGGTAAAAGGTGAGCTGGAACGAGCAGCAGCTTGAGCGAAGGGATTGAAATAAATTGTGAATTGCGTGTGACAATCCAACGTTTCCAGTTAACCCTTATGGGATAGACAGAAAATAAAAAGAATAGGGTCCTGATATTTCGGTCAGTTGTGAAGCATCAAGGACAGCATTTTGACGATTGCTATTAATTCTCTGGCTGAAATTTCGTTCAGCGAATTGCCCTTTGACGTTTGATTAAATAAATTTATCGCAGCGGTAAAGTGGGGGTGATGGCATTTACGACGAGAACCGTTACAAAATTTCAGTATTGAAATAATGTAACGATTGTAGTATTATTTTATTTAATGCTGGTTGCTGCTTAAAAAAGGAGAAATTCATGCTTTTATTTGAAGAACGTAAATCAATCGTGGAATATGGCAAAAAAATGATTACTTCTCAGTTGACGACTGGGTCAGGAGGTAATCTAAGTGTTATAAACCGTTCACAAGGTTTGGTTGCTATAAAACCAAGCGGTGCGGATTATATGCAGTTGCTACCTGAGGATGTTGTTGTTGTTGACCTTGACGGGACGATTGTAGAGGGAGATCTTGTACCCTCAAGTGAACTCCGTTTTCATTTGGCTCTTTTGAAGCATCGCGCTGATATCAATGCCGTTGTACACACGCATCAGGTTTATGCGACCACAATCGCTTGTCTGAACTGGGAATTACCAGCAGTGCATTATTTGATTGGTTTCTCTGGGAATAAAGTCCCATTAGCCAAGTATGCAACATATGGAACACAAGAATTATGTGACAACATCATTGAAGCGATCGGAATGTACAATGCATGCCTGATGGCAAATCATGGCATTGTCACGGTGGGTTTGGATATTGCTGCGGCATTTGCGGTAGCGGAAGAATTGGAGCTTGTTTCACGTTTGTATTACCAATCCAAATGCATTGGTGAACCTGTGATTCTTTCGGATGACGAAATGAAGATTATCGGAGAGAGATTTAAAACATACGGGCAACGACAGTAATCAGGGATATTTATAAATATCCTGCTATAGAAAGATTCTTAATCGAACGAATAAGACATGTTTTGGTCTATGTGATCAAATTTGGGGCTAGTCCGCTCAAGGGTAGCGGTCAAAAAAATAAGGCAAATTGCAAATGCCCAAAATAAAAAAGGAGAAGTCAATGAAAAAGAAAATGTTCGTAGTAAGTCTCATTTCGCTGGTAACGGTGTTGAGCCTACTGGCAGCTTGTTCGCCAAAACCAGTAGCGGAAGAGGAGCCATATGAAATTGCGGTGGTTGTGAAGATCACAGGTATTCCTTGGTTCAACGTGGTGGAGACTGGTGTTGATAAAGCAGCTCAGGAATTAGGGGTGAATGCTTATCAAACAGGTCCTGCACAAGCGGATCCGGCTCAGCAAGTAAAAATCATCGAGGATTTAATTTCAAAAGGCGTGGATGCAATTGCTGTTGTCCCGAATGATGCTAAAGCACTCGAACCGGTTTTTGAAAAAGCAAAGGAAAAGGGAATTATTGTCATCACGCATGAGTCTCCCGATCAAGTAGGCACCGATTATGATTTTGAGGCGATCGACAATGTCAGCTTTGCACAAAGTGCGTGGGATCAATTAGTCCGCCACATGGGCGATAGCGGTGAATATGCGATTTTTGTTGGTGGTCTTACTGTACCTCTGCATAATTTCTGGGCAGATACTGGTATTGCATACGCTCAGGAAAAATATCCGAATCTTACACTTGTTACAGAACGCATCCCCTGCGGTGAAGACCAGGAACTTGCACGGCAGAAAACCCTTGAATTGATCAAAGCCTACCCTGACCTCAAAGGTATTATTGGGTTTGGATCACTTGGTCCTATCGGAGCCGCACAAGCATTAAAGGAAAAAGGTCTGACAGACCAAATTGCAGTGGTCGGCAATGTGATTCCTTCACAGGCTGCTCCATATCTGGCGGATGGGTCTCTGAAAGAAGGGATCCTGTGGAATCCCGCTGATGCCGGTTATGGTATGGTATGGTTAGCGAATTACTTACTTGAAGGAAATGAAATCGAAAGTGGCGTGGAAATCCCAGGGCTTGGGACAGTTACAGTTGATGGACAGGTCGTTAAATTGGATGCGACCCTCTTCATTACTCCTGAGAATGCAGATTCTCTTGGATTCTAATTACCTTCCTTAAACAAAGGGCTTCTCTCTTGCACCGGGAGAAGCCCAAGATTTATACCAAATTTATCATATTTGTAAACATATAATAGTACTTGCGAGGTTTAGATATGACAGTTCCATTTTTGTCATTGAAAAGAGTAAGTAAACAGTATGCAGGGGTTACTGCGCTTGATAGTGTTGATTTTGAGTTGCAAAAAGGCGAAATTCACTGCCTGGTTGGTGAAAATGGCTCTGGAAAATCGACCATGATAAAAATAATCTCGGGAACCATCGATCCTGACCCGGGTTCAATCATTGAAATACAGGGAGAACCTGTGCAGAACTACAAAGCCATCAATGCAATCGATAAAGGCATTCAAGTTATCTATCAAGATCTTTCTCTTTTCCCAAATCTCACCGTGGCTGAGAATATCGCTCTGTGTGAATTGGTAGGTGACCATAAGAGGTATGTTCAATGGGAAAATATGAAGAAGATAGCAGAAAAAGCGATGGCGCGAATCAATGTCAGTTTACCGCTTGATGCTTTGGTGGGAGAAATCTCCATTGCAGATCAGCAGTTGGTCGCGATTCTCCGTTCGTTGACCCGCGATGTTAACCTTATAGTCATGGATGAGCCTACCGCTTCTTTAACGAAGCATGAAGTGGATTCTCTTTTAGCAGTTGTTAAAGACATGAAAGCTAAGGGAATAACAACGATGTTTGTCAGCCATAAATTGAATGAAGTTCTTCAAATCGCGGATCGGGTGAGTGTTATTCGCGATGGAAAGATGATCGGTGTTTATCCAGCTCATGAATTAAATGATAAAAAGTTAACCTTTTTAATGACTGGAAAAAAAGTTGAATATAGAAATTTCACGCCTGAATTAAAGTCAAATGTACCTATATTGGAGTGTCGTGATTTGAGCCGAGCAGGTGATTACAAAGATATCTCTTTTGATCTTCGTCCGGGTGAAATCCTTGGCATTACTGGCTTACTAGGTTCTGGACGAACAGAATTGGCACTCTCTTTGTTTGGGATTACCAAACCTGATAAAGGGGAGATCCTCATTAATGAGAAAAATGTCAAAATCCGGTCCGTACAAGATGCTTTGAAATTCGGAATTGCGTATGTACCAGAGGACCGGCATGTACAGGGGTTGATCAACGTTCAACCGGTTGGTGACAATATCATCATCACGACGATCGATTCTTTGGTTAACAAATTTCGTTTGATCGATAAGAAAAAGAAGAGGGAGAGAATTCAGCAGCTCGTTGAGAACCTGGCGATCAAAATACCTGGTGTTGATTCTCCTGTCCAGACTCTATCCGGTGGAAATCAGCAACGCGTAGTCTTGGCAAAATGGATCGCTACCAATCCGAGAATATTAATCTTGGATGGACCCACTATTGGAATTGATATTGCGGCAAAATTTTCCATTCACGAGATCATCCGTGAACTTGCAAAACAAGGAATTGCTATCATTTTGATCTCTGAAGAAATCCCTGAGGTGTTTAACAACTGCAATCGTGTTTTAGTGATGAGAAAAGGCATAATCGTTCGCGAATTTGATACCGCTAAAGTGACGATGGATGAAATACAGGATTATGTTAACGGTACATTTTAAGGACAACAATAAATGAAGAAACTATTATATCGACACGAAACCTATGTTCTACTGGTGATCATTGTATTAGCTATCGTGATTACAGCTATTAACCCGAGCTTTTTCACTGTGGAAAACTTGTTTGATCTTCTTAAAAGCACTTCTCTGATGGGTACTTTTGCAATAGGAATGTTATTTGTTTTAATCTCGGGTGGTATTGATATGTCATTTACTGCGGTAGCCACTGTAACTGGGTACACGATTGCCGTTCTTCTCTTGAAACATGGGGATAGCATGAATATGGCGCTTGTATTTCTGGTGGCAGGGGGGCTTGGAATCCTCCTGGGTATGTTGAATGCGGTTTTCATCTATTTTTTCAAAATCCCCAGCATCATTACCACGATTGCAACGCAAAATATCTTTTATGGACTTTTAACGGTGGTTTCAGAAGGAAAATGGTTATATGGTTTTCCTGAATGGTTTGACGAATTTTCTTCCATACGTGTGTTTACACTCTATTCAGAAACTGGCGCTCCCTATGGTCTGTCAATCATAACAGTCATCTGGTTCGTACTTCTTGTGATAAGTTGGTTCATATTGAAACATACGGTTCTGGGTCGCAGCATTTATGCAATGGGTGGAAATATCGGGTCTGCACAAAGAGCTGGTTTTAATATCTTTGGTCTAACCTTATTTGTGTATGGATATATGGGTCTTATGGCTGGAATAGGAAGTGTCATTCAGGCTTTGTTGGTTCAAACAGTGGCGCCTAACTCTCTGGTTGGAAAGGAAATGGATGTGATCGCAGCTGTGGTACTTGGTGGTGCCAGTTTGATGGGTGGAACCGGAAGCATACCGGGTATGATCCTGGGAGTATCGTTGATCGCTATATTGAGCAATGGATTGACACTAATGCGTGTTCCCTCACAATGGTATGAGGTAGTCATTGGTTTGGTCATCATCATCAGTGTTGGGGTGAGCGCTTATAGACGAAAAAAGATTACACGGAAGCGTGTGATAACTGAATCAAATTAATACTGGAGGAACACTTTGCGACAAAAAATATCTTACCTATCTATTCTGATCGTTGCAATGATTGTTGTGATGGTAATGATGTGGATCTTTAATGGCAACGATTTTATGAGTTTTAATAATTTTCAATCGATGGGTTATCAATTACCTGAATTGGGTGTTTTATCTCTGGCAATGATGATTACGATGTTAACAGCTGGTATCAATTTGTCTATCGTTGCATCGGCAAACCTATCTGGTATTGTGATGGCGTTTATACTGACCGGGATGGTATCGCAAGAGGGTGTGGTTCAAGATAGCAGCGGTGTTGTGGTACTGGCAATTCTTGCAGGTCTTCTTGTTGGAATTCTCATTGGGTTTTTGAATGGCTTCTTGATAGCAGTTGTAGGCATTTCCCCTATTTTGGCAACTCTGGGTACTTCCATTATGATAGGCGGAATTTCAGTGGTTATCACCAAAGGCTATGTCATCTCAGGGTTTCCTAAAGCAATCCTGACTATTGGAAACGGATCATTCTTAGGGATTCCCATACCTTTGCTTGTGTTTCTCATCTGTGCGGGTGTTATGACAGTGATTCTCGAGAAAACACCGTTGGGGACACGCGTGTATTTAATGGGGTCTAACCCAATCGCTTGTCTGTACTCAGGTGTCGACAATAAAAAAGTAATATTCCAAACATATATTATTTCCGGAATCCTATCAAGCGTTGCAGCTATTATTATGATAGCCCGTTTTAATTCAGCCAAAGCTGATTATGGTGAATCCTATGTGCTGCAAGCCGTTCTGGCTTCTGTGCTTGGGGGAGTAAATGCCAGTGGCGGGTTTGGAAAAGTATCCGGATTGATCATTTCTATCATTATTCTTCAGATGATTTCCAGTGGACTGAATTTGATGGGCGTAAGTAATTTTCTAACTATCGCTATCTGGGGCATCATTCTTCTCCTGGTAATGGTTGTTAAATTCCTCCTTGAAAAGAATTCGCAGAAAAGGAAGTTTTCATGAATTATCTTTTAGGTTTTGATCTGGGTACAACCAGCCTTAAAGGAAGTTTATTTAAAGAAAGTGGTGAAGTGGTATGTACCCAAACTTGTAATTACCCGATACTGGTTCCATATGTGGGTTTTGCCGAGCAGGATCCCCAGGTTTGGTGGGAAGGGTTCATTAATGTGTGCCGATCCATGAAAAAGCAATTCCCTGCAGAAATGGATCAGGTTGCAGGTATTGGATTGTGTGGTCAAATGCACACCCAGGTTTACTTAGACGCCCAGGATCGAATCATACGCCCTGCCATTACATGGATGGATCAACGATCTTCACAGATCGCTGATCGTATTAAAAAGGATGATTTTGCTTGTGATCTGTTGATGCGAGAAACCGGGAACTTTGCGACCACGACATATACCGCACTTCATATGAAATGGGTGCAGGAAAATCAGCCTGAGATATGGTCGCGTACAGCCCATGTATTAGTGGCTAAAGATTACCTAAAATATAAGCTAACCGGGCGGATGGTAACAGATTATGCTGAAGCAAGTGGGACCCTCTTGTTTAATGTGCAGAAAGAAGTTTGGTCATCAGATGTATTTGACTATTTTGCTATTCCAAAAGATTACTTCCCTGAAGTGATGCCCTCTGATTCGATGATTGGCACGGTGAGCAAAGAAGCAAGCCAGCTTACCGGATTAAAAGTTGGAATTCCAGTTGTGAATGGCAGTTCGGATAATTCTGCGTCGGCACTTGGAGCAGGGATGACCGAGGCGGGACAAGTAACTCTGATTCTAGGGACAGCCGGGGTGATTTCAGTGTGTTCTGACCAACCCCTGGTTGATCCTAAGGATCGAACAATGTGCTGGCATTATTGTTTACCGAATAAATGGATTACATTGGGTATTATGCAAACTGCTGGAGAATCATTGGAATGGTTTAAAAATACATTTGACCCATCCGATCAGCTCTTGCTCGCTGATGATGACATTTTTAAAAAATACAATGAAATCGCGGAGACAATACCTGAAGGCTGTGAGGGATTGACCTTTTTACCATATCTGAACGGAGAACGGACCCCCTACTGGGATGCTGACGCGCGCGGAGTCTTCTTTGGGATCAATCTTAAAAGCAGTAAAGCACATTTCATTCGTGCAGTAATGGAAGGTGTTTCTTTTGCATTCCGAAATAACATTGAGACCGTGGAATCATTGGGAATAAAAATTAATGAGGTTCGTGCTGTTGGTGGAGGTCTTAAAAGCAAGTTGTGGCTTGAAATACTAGGAAAAGTTTTGCAGAAACCCATTGCTACTGTTTCGGTAGCAGATACCGCGAATCTTGGAAATATTCTTCTGTGCGGAAGAGCGCTGGGGCTGTATTCATCATATAAGGATACAGTGGATAAAATTGTAACAACCGACCAGCATGTTTTCTTTCCTGGTGGATCAGAACAATATGGCAAACAGTACCATCTGTTTCTTGACCTGTATGAGAAGATAAGACCGTTATATAAAAACATTTAGTTTGGATTTTTCTATTAAGTGCATTGTTTTGAGACCAGATGACAAAAAACGGGAAAATTGTTGCATTCGATGTTGGAGCTGCCAGTGGTCGGACGATTACTGGTCATTTCCATGATGATAGACTGGTCCTAGAAGAAATTCACCGTTTCCCAATTTATCCGGTTCAGCTTCAAGATAATCTCTACACCGACGTCTTAAATATTTGGCAGCAAATTCAAATTGGATTGCAAAAATCAATCGAAAAGTACGGTTCCCAAATTGACAGTGTTGGAGTTGATACTTGGGGCGTAGATTATGCCTTATTGGATAAGAAAGGCAGATTGCTTTCGAACCCTTACCATTATCGTGATAACCGTACCAACGCGATTCTGGAAATGGCTTGTGAAAAAGTCTCGCTGCAGGACATATATTTTCAAACGGGCAACTACCCAATGCAGTTTAATACTCTTTTTCAATTGTACACAACTCGTTTGCAGGAGCCATATTTAATAGATGAGGCGCATTCATTGATGATGCTCCCAGACCTATTTCATTTTTGGCTTTGTGGTGAAAAAGCAACGGAATACTCCATCGCTACAACAACTCAGTGTTTTGATCAGATTCAGAAAAAATGGGCATATCCATTATTGAGAAAGTTGGATATCCCGACCGGTATTTTTCAGCAAGTGCTGGCACCCGGAACCAGGCTGGGAAAAATTCATGCGCATCTCACCCCCGATGATAAAAAGCTATCTATCCAAGTTGTATTACCGGCTTGCCATGATACAGCAAGTGCAGTAACAGCAGTACCGGTAGATGATCCCAATTATCTTTACATCAGTTCGGGGACCTGGTCGTTGGTTGGTGTTGAATTATCGCAACCCCTTTTACAGGCTGAAAGCATGAAAGCGGAATTT